>CAYQCZ010000267.1:0-6351 GCA_964415955.1 uncultured Verrucomicrobiota bacterium
AGCCGCTGGCCGAGGCCGACCAGTTCCAGCGCGCGAATGGCGCGTTCCTCGCGGTTTCTGCCGCGGCCATGCCGCGCATACAGCATGGGCAGCTCGACGTTCTCCAGCGCCGTGGTGCGGGCCAGCAGATTGAACCCCTGAAAGACGAAGCCGATCTTCTCGTTGCGGATGTCCGCCAGTTCCTCGCGGTCCAGTTCCGCCACATTCACGCCGTCCAGCAGGTAGCTGCCCCTGGTGGGGCGGTCGAGGCAGCCGAGCATGTTCATCATGGTGGACTTGCCGGAACCGGAAGCACCCATCAACGCGACGAATTCCCCCTTCTGAACATCCAGCGTCACGCCCTGCACCGCTTTCACATCCACCTCGCCCGTGTGATACGTCTTGTGGATGTCCACAAGGCGGATGACTGGGTGGGGTGTCTGTATTGTGGCTTGATCGCTCATTTCTTCACTTGACCGCCAGCTAGAGCCTCTTCCGGTTTATTCGCCTCCCGTGTCCACGCCTTCCACACTATTCCGAGATCAGCATCAGCGACTTCGTTGATTGGATAATTGCCTGAGTCAATAGCGCCATGAGTATGCCAGAATTTAAGGTCTAGGAACCAGACGGGTGCGAAAACTCTCAACCGGGTCTTATCCCAGCGATATTCCTTCACGAACCCTTTTGGTGCCCAGGCGTATGTCTTGATCCCGTTCAAACCGATGGATTCAGGCTCATAACGTCCATTGGCCGACAACCAGAGATAAACTAGATTGTAACTGGCTAAAACCAAGCCCACTACAAGGCTCACATTTAACAAGAGCCTGGGTTTTCTCGTCCAGTTCATGGCAGCTTGATTTACCGTCCGCCACCGCCGCTTGGCCTGCCGCCCCCACTTCCTCCACCGGGCGGGCCTCCGCCTCCAGGAGATCGTCCACCGCCAAACGGGCTGCCGCTGCTGAAGGGATTGGTCGGGCGGTTGGCCGCGCTGGCCGTGGTCACCACCTGCCCGGTCACAATCACATCACCTTCCTGCAATCCCTCCATCACCTCGGTATAAACGCCATCGCTGATGCCCGTCTTGATGGTCACGGCCTTCATGTCGGCCTCAGCGATGTTGGTGGCGTTCACCGAGCTGCCGACATCGTAAATGGTTCTTGTGCTGGGCCGGTTGCTGGAACCCCCACCAGCCGCGCCTCCGGCTGATTTGCCACGTCCACCACCGAAGCCCTTGCCGCCTCCAAATCCTCCAGCACCACCGCCACCGCCGGGCCCTCCCGGTCCGCCAAAGCCCAGTTGCTGGGGATTGATCTGCCCGGCCTGCATCATCTCACGGAACTTGGCGCGCAGTTCCTCGCTCATGGACTCGCCCTTTTCACGGAGCGCCTTCACCTTGGCAATCATCGCATCCGGTGTCTGCGGAATCTCCTCGCCACCCGTGCTGCCCGCAGCGGTGACTGCGGCAGGTGATTTGTTGGTGCTGCCTTCGCTTCCCGGCGGAGGCGTGGGTGGTTTGAAACGCAGCGCGGAGTTGGGCAGGCGCACGACGCCTTCGCGCTTGGCGGTGATGATGTTCACGTTCGCCGTCATGCCGGGCTTGAGTTTGCCGTCGCTGTTGTCCACCTCGATGATCGTGTCGTAGGAAACGACGTTCTGCACAGTCACGGGCGCATTGCGCACTTGGATGACCCTGCCGGGAAACTCGCGCCCGGGAAACGCATCCACGGTGAACTTCACCTCCAGCCCTTCGGTCACCGAGCCGATGTCCGCCTCGGCGACGCTGGCATTGATCTGCATCTTGGTGAGGTCGTTGGCGATCATGAAGAGCAGCGGCGCGTTCAGGCTGGCGGCCACGGTCTGGCCGACGTCCACCTTGCGGTCAATGACGATGCCGTCGATGGGGGCGACGATCCGGCAGCGGTCGAGATCGACCTTGGTGCTGTTGACCTGGGCCTCGCGCGTCTGCACCTGCGCCTGTGCCTGGGCAAGGTTCACCATGGCCGTGTCGTAGTCCGCCTGTGCAATAAGCTTCTGTTTGAACAACTCCTCGGCGCGGCGCGCATTTGTCTCCGCGAGTTGAAGATTCGCCTTCGCACTGGCGAGGTCGGCTTCGTTTTGCAGCAGGCGCGTATTGTAGGTGGCGGAATCAATCTCCGCCACGAGATCGCCGGCCTTCACCTTGGAGTTGAAATCCACATGCAGGTTGGTGATCTGGCCGGATATCTGGCTGCCCACCTGCACGTTGATCACAGGATTCAACGTGCCGGAGGCGGTGACCTGCTGGATGACATCGCCGCGTTCGATCTTTGCCGTGTTGAACTGCGGTCTGGCCTGTTCCTCCTTGGACTTCTTCCACTGGGTCCAGCCATAGTAACCGCCGCCTCCGAGAACGCCGAGGATCAGCACCGTTTTGATGATTCCGCCTGCTTTGCGCCTTGGCATAGGAATGGATCGGGTTGAGCTGCCCGTTAAATGCCAGAGAACGACCAAAGTTGCACGCTGTTTTGCAAAGACGGTCTTTGCGTGCTGACAAGCCCGGCGCGCTTCCACACACTTGCGCCATGCTCGACACGCTCACGAAACAACTGGCGGCTGGCCAGCCCTTGTCCTCGCAACAGGCATCGGACGCCGTCCGCCAACTGGTGGATGCCTCCGTGACTCCTGAAATCAAGGCTGCCTTTCTCACGGCACTGGCCGCCAAGGGCGAAACGATCGATGAAATCGCCGCATTCGCCTCGGAACTGCGCGCCATGGCCATCACACCGCCTCTCGACGATACGTTGCGCAAGGGCGACATCCTGGACGTGTGTGGCACGGGCGGCGACCGGTTAAACACGTTCAACATCTCCACGACTGTGGCCATTCTCTGTGCGGCGGCGGGCGTGCCGGTTGCCAAGCATGGCAACCGCGCCATCACCTCCAAGTCCGGCAGCGCGGATGTGCTGGAAGCCATGGGCATTCCCGTGGAACTCACGCCGGAACAGGCGGCGCAGTCCTTGCAGGCGCATGGCTTCGCCTTTTTCTTCGCACCCAAGTTTCACCCGGCGTTCCGTTACATCGCACCGGCGCGCAAGCTTTGCGCGGAGCGCGGCCAGCGAACCATCTTCAACTTCCTCGGACCGCTGTTGAACCCCGCGCATCCCACGGCGCAACTCATCGGGGTGCCACGGCCTGAGCTCTGCGAACCCATGGCCCGCGTCCTGCAATCACTGGGCATCCGGCGTGGCATGGTGGTGTGCGGTCGCGTGGGGGATGCCTGCCTGGACGAATTGTCCACCCTCGGCGAAACCACCGTGGCGGAATTCTATCAGGACCGCGGTTTCAACATGTCCACGCTCGCACCGGCGGATTTGCCGATGATTCGCCCCGCCACTCTGTCAGATCTCGAAGGCGGCGACAGCCATGCCAACGCAGCCATCGTGCGTGCCATTCTCCGTGGCGAAGACACCGGTCCAAAACTGGACGCCGTGCTGTTGAATGCAGGCGCGGCGTTGTTTGTCGCTGCGCGTTCCCGGTCCATTTCTGAAGGCTGGGAACTCGCGGCTGAAACCATTCGTTCCGGTGCTGCGGCACGCAAACTCAGCGAGCTTTCCAGCGGTCGTTCCTGAAAAGCACACCGTCCCGCTTCATGAGCCTACGCGTGCAAATGCTGCAAGTTGCCCGCCGCGCCCAGATTCAACTGGGCGATGCTGTGGAACTGGTGCGCGCCTTCTATGCGAAGCAACTCACCGTGGAGGGCGGTGGTTGTGATCGCTCCGGCCGGCCTGATCTCTATTACACCGTGTTCGTGCTGAATGGATTCGAGGCGCTGGACATGGAGATTCCCCGCGAGCGCGTGGCGGCGTGGCTTCGCACGTTTGGCGCGGGGGAATCGCTGGACCTCGTGCATGTTTCGTCGCTGGCGCGTTGCTGGGCCGGTGTGGGCCGCAAGCTGATGCCGCGTGGCCTTGCAGGCGCGCTGTGTGAGCGCATGGAAAAGTTCCGCAAACCCGATGGCGGCTACGATGTGAATCCGGCACTGGATCACGGCACCGCCTACGGCGCTTTCCTTGCGCTGGGCGCGTATCAGGACCTTGGTAAGATCCCGCCATCGCCGCTGCGCATCGTGCGCGGTTTGAAACGTCTCGAAACACCCGACCATGCATGGAACAACAGCCCCGGCGTGAAGGTGGGTTCGACCAATCCGACCGCAGGCGCGGTGATTCTGCTGCACAGCCTGCACCTGCCCATGCATGACGGCGTGGGACAATGGCTGCTGGCGCGTCAGCACTCAGGCGGAGGTTTCCTGGCCGTGCCGGGCGCGCCCATGCCCGACCTGCTTTCCACAGCGACGGCGCTGCATGCGCTGGCCGCGCTGGACGTGCGACTCAGTGAATCACAGCGGGAACGATGCCTGGATTTCTTGGACACACTGTGGAGCGCCGAGGGCGGCTTTCATGGACACTGGGCCGACGATCATCTCGACGCGGAATATACTTTCTACGGACTTCTGGCGCTGGGTCACTTGAGCATTACCTGAGATCAAATCTGCACCCATGAACTGCCCCAGAGATGCCACTCTGCTTGCCACCAACGACGTTGCCGGCATGCGTTATCACACCTGCGCCACGTGCGGTGGCTTCTGGATTCCCGGCTTCACACTGGAACATCATCTCAACAAGGATGCGTTTCCCGTGCTGTTCGGGTCCGATCAGGCACCGGCGGTTCCGTTACGTTGTCCGGCATGTCATCACGCCTGTGTTGCGCTGCGATGCAAGGACTGCGAAATCGACGTGTGCAACCGGTGCCGCAGCATCTGGCTTGATGCCGGCGAAATCTTGAAGCTTACCCATTTGTTTCCCAAAGATGCTCCTTACGCGCTCGAAGCCGCAGATGCCCAGGCAAAGCCGGACAATGGATTTGCCGTCACTTTTGGTTTTCAAGGTCTGGCGGACATCGTCAGCGCTCTCGCTCCCTAAACCCTGTGTGAATAATCGCAGGGGGGCGCTGCATAGCAAACGCACGCTCTTTCCACGAACAACCACCTTCAAACCTGCCGCAGGGACACATCAAGAAAGCGCGCGGGAGAGTTCCAGGTGCCCACCGCCAGTGTGACCGGCTCCCACGATCCGTCCCATTGCCACGGCGCAGTCACCTGCATTGTCCGTCCGCTCATGCCCTGATTCAGCAGCACCGCATCGTTGTGGATGACTTCGATGCGTTCCGGGCGCACTCGCACAAGAAATTCGTATTCCTTGCCTGGATCGATTGGAAACTGAAACCCGCCGATGTGGCGCACATCCATGCCGTCAATGGCCTGCACGCCGGCGAGCCCGGGTTGATCCCAGGCATCGAACTCCAGGGAACCAACGCCATGGGCGCTTCGAAAGAAAAGAGTGATGGACTGGCTGCCTCCCAGCCGCGCGAATCGCCATCGCAGGTCATAACTGGCCCCGGGTGAATCTCTTGAGAGCGCAAGCATGCCGGGAATATCCGCCGAGAGGGACTCGATGGCATTGCCACTTCGCCGCCAGTCACCACGTGGTCTGGCCGAACCGAGGTCCAGGCCAGGCAGAAGAGGCGTCCAGTCTGGTCCGCCAGTTTGGCGCGGGCGTTCCACGGGGCGCTTCAAGCGAGGAATCATCAGGACAGCCGTTGCCAGGAGTCCTGCTGAAATGGCGATGATGGCTGCGCGGCGTGATCGGACGGGAGCATGTGCCTCTGCATCCGCAACGGATGATTCGTGTTCCGGGTGATCCTTGTCAGCACGCACTGGCGATGTGGCATTCATGGGTGTGCTGATGGCTTCCTGCAAAGCCGCAGCCATCTCCGCCGCAGTTTGGAAACGGTCGCCCGGTCGCAACTCCATGGCGCGAAACACGGCAAGGCTCAGTGCCTTCGGGATGGCCGGATTCAACTCATGAGGTGGCTGGCAGGCCATGGACGGGCGTTTGCCGGTGAGCATTTCGTAAAGCACCTTGCCCAGGCTGTAGAGGTCGGTGCGGGGATCGACGGGTTCGCCCTCCAGTTGTTCCGGAGCCATGTAGGCCGGCGTGCCGATGGCGGTGCCGGCAGACGTCAGGCGGATGGATTCGCCGGTCATCTCAAAGGCGAGGCCGAAGTCCATGACTTTCACGGAGCCGTCTTCGCTGGAGATGAGGATGTTTTCGGGCTTGATGTCCCGATGCACCACTCCCGCCGCATGGGCTGCGGTGAGGGCGCTGGCCACATGCGCGGCAAAGGCCACCACCCAGTCCACGGGCAGTCCCTGCGGATGATCCTTCAACACATCCCGCAGATGGCGACCCTGGATGAGCTCCATGACAATCGCCGCGCCGCCCTCCTCCAGCCGGATGAAGTCATACACCTGCACGATGTGCGAATGACGGAGCC
>CAYQCZ010000268.1:0-6328 GCA_964415955.1 uncultured Verrucomicrobiota bacterium
GGCAGACAGGATCATGTGTGGGGCTACTCCACATCGCCGGTGATTCACGGCGGGCTGTGTTTCATCTACCGTGGCCCGGACAAAAATGCGGAACTGCTGGCGCTCGACCTCAAGACCGGCAGGACGGTCTGGTCGTTCAAGGAGCCTGCATGGGAGACAGGCGATCGTGTGGACGGCTTTCGCGGCAAGTCGGACGGGGTGATTGGATCGTTCAGCACGCCGATCATCGTGAAAGCCGGAGGGCGGGAGGAACTGGTCATGAGTTTTCCGCAACAATTGATCGCCTTTGAGCCGCGCACAGGCAAGAAGCTCTGGTGGTGTGATGGTTTGAATCCGCTCGTTTACACGTCGCCCATCGAGAGCAAGGGCATCGTGGTGGCCATGGGCGGTTACTTCGGCAATTCCATCGCCGTCAAGGCCGGTGGCAGTGGGGATGTGACTCCGGAACGTCTCTGGCAGCACGTGCGTGGCAAGGGCGGCATCGGCACCGGCGTGATCAAGGACGGCCACATCTACTACTTCGCGACCGGCAACATCGCCACCTGCCTGGAACTGGAGACCGGCAACATCGTCTGGGAGGAGCGCCTGAAGGTGCCCGGCGCGAAATCGGACACATGGTCCTCCATGCTGCTGGCGGGCGATTTGATCTACATGCCCAACCAGTCGGGCGACGTGGCAATCTTCAAGGCCAGCCCGAAGTTCGAGCAGGTGGGTGCGAACACTGTCGGCGAAATGAGCAACTCATCCCTTGCCGTGGCCGACGGTGAAATCATCTTCCGCACCCACAAGGGCCTGTGGTGCTTCAAGGATCTGAAGCGGACGGCGGCCAGGTGAGTTTCCCGCGCTCTGAACTTTGGCTCGCCATGCGATCAAGGGGCCGGTATGACTGCGCTCATCAGTAGCCACAGACCAACCCCGAGTGACAGATGCTGATCGTTCACGTTCAAGTCCACGTCAAGGCGGAGTGCATCGAGGCCTTCAAGCAGGCCACCCTTGAAAACGCCCGCAACAGCGTGCAGGAACCCGGTGTCGCGCGGTTCGATGTCGTCCAGCAGCAGGACGCCCCGGAACGCTTCGTCCTTGTGGAGGTGTATCGCGATGCCGATGCGCCCGCCCGGCACAAGGAAACGGCCCACTACGCAAAATGGCGCGATGCCGTCGCCCCCATGATGGCCGAGCCCCGCACCAGTTTGAAATACGCCAACATCTTCCCGGATGATGCCGGATGGTAAGGTGCGGCGCCTGCGGGTGATGTTCGTTTGTGGCCGCAACCAATGGCGGAGTCCCACCGCAGAGGCGATGTATCGCAACGATCCCCGGCTGGAGGTGCGGTCCGCCGGCGTGAGCCCGAAGGCTCGGCGGCGTTTCAGCGGCTCGGACCTCGACTGGGCCGATGTGATTTTCGTCATGGAACGCGATCACAAGCGGCGGATTGCGGACGCCTTCCCCGGTCATGAGAAGCTGGCCTGCATCCACTGCCTCGACATCCCCGATGACTTTCAATTCATGCAGCCCGATTTGACGGAATGGCTGGATGCATCTGTCGAACCCTTGATTGAAGCGGCCCTGGCATCCATTGGAGACAACGCATCTCATGACCTTTGAATTCGCCACCGCAGGAAAGATCCTTTTCGGCAGGGGAAAGGCCCTGGAACTTGGGGGCATGGCCCGCAGCCTGGGGGCGCGGGCCATGGTGGTCACAGGAAGGAATCCCGAACGGTTTCAGCCGGTGCTGGATGCGCTCCAGCATGCCGGCATCAGCCTGATTTTGCACAGGGTGGAGGGGGAACCGACGGTGCAGGATGCAGCAGAAGGAGCCTTTCGTGCGCGGGAAGAGCGGGCTGAACTGGTGATTGGCCTCGGTGGCGGCAGTGTCCTTGACGCAGCCAAGGCGATTGCCGCGCTTGCCACCAACCACCGGCCGCCCGCCGATTATCTGGAAGTCATCGGGCAGGGACTTGGATTGGACCATGCACCGCTGCCGTGCATTGCCGTTCCCACCACGGCAGGCACCGGCTCCGAGGCCACGCGCAACGCCGTCCTCTCCTCTCCGGAGCACCGGGTGAAGGTCAGCCTGCGCAGTCCGCTCATGCTGCCGCGCCTGGCGGTCATCGATCCGGAGTTGACCCTGTCACTGCCGCCCGACATCACCGCCACGACCGGCATGGATGCATTGACACAGTTGATCGAGCCCTATGTGTGCGTGCGGGCCAATCCACTGACCGACGGCCTGTGCGTGGAGGGCATCCGACGGGCGGCAAGGTCATTGAGACGTGCAGTGGACAACGGTGGTGATACAGCCGCCCGTGAGGACATGGCGGTGGCGAGTTTGTTTGGCGGCCTGGCCCTGGCCAATGCGGGTCTCGGTGCCGTGCATGGATTCGCCGCACCGATTGGCGGCATGTTTCCCGCGCCGCATGGTGCCGTGTGCGCGGCACTGCTGCCGCACGTCATGGCAGCCAACGTCAAGGCCTTGCAGGAGTGCGCACCGGCGCATCCGGCGCTGCGACGTTACGGGGAAGTGGCGCGTCTGCTCACCGGAAGCCCGCAGGCCGGCATTCAAGATGGCATCCAGTGGGTTTGCGAAACCGCCCGCCAGCTTGGCATCCATGGCCTTGCAGACATGAAGGTTCGCGAATCCGACCTTCCGGAACTGATCGCGCGCGGCAAAAGGGCCAGCAGCATGAGGGCCAACCCGATCGAGTTGCTGGACGCCGAACTGGAGGAGATTCTTCGTGCAGCGCTTTGACTCAACCCGCCCTCAAAGTTTCCGCCCAAACACGAAAGGATCGAAGGCATTGTCGCGCTGCTGGATGAAGCGGAAGCTGGAAGTGAAGTTGAAAGACGGGGTGGTCGGTGACTGCGGAACGGGCGTCGGCGGTTGGCAGACCGGTGTCCAGAAAATCGGGACAGTCCACACGGGCGCAGGCTGCTGGACGACGATGACAGGCGGGACTGCCTGTGCGCGCAAAGCGGCGGTTTCAGCGGTTCGCAGCGCGGCCAATGCCACCTGTTGATCGGCATTCAAGGCGTTTTGCCTCTGCTGTTCCAATCGTGCCTGCCGCCATGCCTCCAATCGTTCGCGTTCCGCTTTGGCATGGGCGAGGCGTTGTTTTGCGGCAGCCTCGGCGGCTTCGCGTCGTGCAGTGTCCAGGGCGGTCTGGTCGGCCTTCAACTGGGCGGCATCCAGGGCCAGTCGTTGCAGCAAGGCGGGATGGATCGTGTCCACATCAATGCCAATGGGAGGGCCGTTCCTGACATGGAAAAACAGCCGCCTGCCCAGCGTGCGGCTGAATTCCGCATCAGTGGCCAGCAGGCTGCCATCCGCGGCAATGAGCCTTTCAAACACCATCGGGGCAATGCCGCTCGGGGGATTCCTCCCAACCACGGGAGACGGCGCGTGGATTTTGAGCACGGCCTCCTCATGGCCGGCCGGGGTGGGGGAGATGGGCGGCTTGGGCTGGGGTTCGGGCGGGGCTGTCGTGGTCAATTCCTGCCTGGCCTCGGCCAGCACCAGGCCGGCCTGATGAAGGGTGGACGGGCTGCCGGTTTCAACAGGCACGGTGGACGGTGTGGCTTGTGCATGGTTTTGCGCCTGGCGGGCGTCCAATTGCGATTTCATGGCCCTGTTTTGAAGAAACTGAGTCCCCGCCAGCATGCCGAGGGTCAGCACGGCAAGACAGAGGAACGAGAACAACACCGGGGTGCCGGTTTCTTGCGATTCGATGGAATTGGAAGCGTTCATGGGCCGCACATGCTGAAGGTTGCCATTGTCAGGACAATAACACGACAAGAGACGGCTGCCCAGTTGCCTGAATTCATCCGGCCTGTGGAGCAGTTCCACAGGTGCTTTGGTTTGCGCAGGCTGTCTGCGGCCTGTTACAACAGGCCCATGCGCATTTTGATCATCGTCCTTGCCACGCTTGCGATGTGCGCGGACGCGGCGAAGAAGGAGTCCGGTGGAACCCCTGCAGCCCGACCGAACTTCATTCTGCTCATCGCTGATGACATGGCATGGGAGGACTGCGGTGCCAACGGCAGCCGCGTGGTGCGCACGCCGAACATCGACCGGCTGGCAAAGGAGGGGATGCGTTTCACACGCGGCTTCGTGACGGCCAGTTCCTGCAGTCCGAGCCGGGCCAGCATCATCACCGGGCGTTATCCGCATGCCACGGATGCGGAGCAGCTGCACTGGCCGCTGCCGGGCGGACAGGTGACCTTCGTCGAAAAGCTCAAGGAATCCGGTTACTGGACGGCCGCAGCGGGCAAGTGGCACCTCGGCGATGCCGTGAAGGACCGTTTCGACGTGGTGAAGGAGGCCAGTGCCGCAGGATTCCAGCTGCCCACCGGCAAGGATGGGAAAATAGGTGCCATGACCGCTTCTGACAATGCCAGCGGTTGTGCTGAGTGGCTGCCCACGCTGAAGTCGCGGCCGGAAGACAAGCCGTTCTTCCTCTGGTTCGCCGCCTTTGATCCACATCGCGAATACGAGACCAACATCATCGCCCGACCTCATTGGCAGCATGAAATGGAGGTGCCGCCGTATCTGCCAAACGTTGCCGCCACACGGATCGACCTTGCCCTTTATGCGGATGAAATCACGCGGCTCGACGGCTTTGTCGGCAGGGTGCTGGATGAGCTGGACCGTTCCGGCCAGGCGACAAACACCTGCGTGCTGTTCATCAGTGACAACGGCCGGCCGTTTCCACGTGAGAAGACGACCTTGTATGACAGCGGCATTCGCACGCCGTTTATTGTGCGCTGGCCGGGTGTGGTGAAGGCCGGCTCGGTTTGCACGAATCTGGTCAGCACCGTGGACATCGCGCCCACGTTCCTCGAAGCGGCTGGTTTGCCCGTGGTGTCCAGCTTCCAGGGCGTCAGCTTCATGCCCATGCTTGAAAACCCAGCCAAGCCGGTGCGCCGGCATGTTTATGCGGAGCGTCACTGGCATGATTTTGAGGCATTGCAGCGCGGCGTGCGCGACACGCGTTTCAAATACATCCGCAATTATCTGCCTGAACTTCCCGACACGCCGCCCGCCGATGCCCTGCGCAGCCCCACCTTCGAGGCGTTGGTGCGTCTGCGTGGCTTCGATGCGCTGGACGAGCACCAGCTTCATTGTTTCGTCACCCCGCGTCCGCGCGAGGAATTGTATGACACGGAGAACGACCCGCATGAGCTGAACAATCTCGTGGGTGTCCGCTCGCTGGGGATCAAACTCAACGAACTCCGCAAGGCCCTGGCCGAATGGCAGAAGGAAACCGGCGATGAGATTCCCGCCGTTCGCACGCCCGATGATTTTGACCGCAACACGGGCCAGCCACTGCCCACACGCAAGCGCCCGCGGCCATCCAAGGCCGAGATGATGGGCGGTGCAGTTCCCGCCGCTCCAGGACGGTGACAACCAGGGTTCACACCATCCATTTTCGAACCGCTTATGAATGCATCTGTTTCAACTGCCGCACTGGCCGGTGCCTGTGCCTGGTTGTTCCTCGCCGGCTGCGATGCCCGCAAGGACCTTCCCGGCAGCCAGACTCCCGGCAAACCGGACAAATCCTCCGCAGTCTCATCAAACGCCGGCTCCACCAACGACATGGTGTGGATACCCGGCGGCACGTTCCTGATGGGATATGGCGGTGAGGAAGGCGTGCATCCAGTGTCGGGTGCGCCCCTGTCACTCCCGCCGGGATCGCATCTGCTGGCGCAGAACGAGCGGCCTGTGCATGAAGTGACGGTGGATGGCTTCTACATGGACGCGCACGAGGTCACCAACGAGGAGTTTGCGAAATTTGTGGAGGCCACCGGATACCTCACCACGGCCGAGAAACGGCTTGATCCAAAGGATTTTCCTGATGCCAGACCCGAGGACGTGCTGGCGATGGATCCCTTTTCGCTCGTGTTCAATCCACCGCCCGGAGACATCCCCATGGACAACCAATACATCTGGTGGACGCCCGTGCCGGGCGCGAACTGGCGTCATCCTGAGGGACCGCAGTCCTCCATCAAGGGCCGTGAGAAACATCCCGTTGTGCAGGTGTCGTGGGACGATGCCATGGCCTACGCCAGATGGACCGGCAAACGCCTCCCCACCGAGGCTGAATGGGAATATGCCGCGCGCGGCGGGCTGGCGGGAAAGAAATTCACCTGGGGTGACGAGGCCCAGCCGGGCGGAAAATGCCAGGCCAACTACTGGCAGGGCCGCTTCCCCAACGACAACACCCTCGCCGATGGCTACCGCATCACGGCTCCGGTGGGCAGCTATGCGCCCAATGATTTCGGATTGTTCGACATGGCGGGCAACGTGTGGGAGTGGTGCTCGGACTGGTAT
>CAYQCZ010000269.1:0-6323 GCA_964415955.1 uncultured Verrucomicrobiota bacterium
GTGAAACACCTTGTCCATCAACTGCATGATGCCGGCCGCCTCCAGCGGAGGAAACGCCAGCAACAGGATGAACGCCGTCACAAACTGTGCCCAGCAGAAGAAGGGCATCCGCATCCACGTCATGCCCGGAGCGCGCAATTGGATGATCGTGGCGATGAAATTCACCGCGCCCAGCAGGGAGGACGTGATGAGCAGCACCATGCCCACCAGCCAGAACGTCTGGCCCATGGTCGGAATCACCGTCGCCAGCGGGGAATATGATGTCCAGCCGGCCTGGGCGGCACCGCCCGGAAGGAAGAAGCTTGCCAGCATGACCACGCCCCCGAGGAAGAAGGAATGGAAGCTTGCCATGTTGATGCGTGGAAAGGCCATGTCGGGCGCACCAATCTGGAGAGGCACGACGTAATTCCCGAACGCCGCGAACGCCAGTGGCACGATGGCCAGGAAGACCATGATCGTGCCGTGCATGGCCCCGAAGCTGTTGTAGAGATCAGGAGACATCATGTAGCCGATCACGGCCCCGGCCTCGTTCTTCACGGCAGGCGCAGCATCACCCAGCATGGCATGGAGCAGCGAACCCACGAGTGGAAGCGGCTGCCCGGGGTGCGCAATCTGCCAGCGCATCAACATCATCAGAGAAAACCCGAACAGCAGGAAAATGAGCGACGTGATGCCGTATTGAATGCCGATCACCTTGTGATCCGAGGAGAAGAAATACTTGGTCCAGAATCCGGGCTCATGATGGTCGTGGTGCCCATGACCCGTGTCATGCTGTGCATGCTCTGATTTTCCGTGTGTGCTCATATGAACCTGTGTTTGGACCACATCCCGCCGCCGCCAAAATGAAACGGTGTTCTTAGCGACCGGTGGTCGTCATTGTCAACTTTGCAAATGCCAATCCTTCGTCAATTCGCCTTGTCATAGACCATCAGGCCCAGCAGCAAGGGCAGGTAAATAATCGATGCATGGAACAGCCGCCGGGCCGTGGCTTCATCCAGATGCCGCGCAAACCGCACCGCCCGGCACAGGAAAAATGCCCCCAGCACCATGGCGCCGATGGAATAGACCACCCCGGCCAGGCCCATCACAAATGGCGCCAGGCTCACCATCACCAATCCCAGGGTGTGGCTCACTGTCTGTTCGGCAGTGCGCCGGGGCCCGTGCTCCAGCGACGGAAGCATCACAAAACCAGCGCGCTCATAATCCCCCTTGCACAACCATGCAATCGCGTAGAAGTGCGGCATCTGCCAGAAAAACAAAATGGCAAACAGCCCCCAGCCTGCCAGGGAGAGATCCCCGCGTGCCGCCGCCCAGCCCATCAGGGGCGGAAGCGCGCCGGGCACGGCACCCACAATGGTGTTCAGGTGCGTGATGCGCTTGAGGGGGGTGTAAACGAACAGGTAGCTCGACAGCGTCAAAATCCCGAGGACCGCCGTGGTCAGGTTCACAAGAAACGCCAGCCACAGCAGGCCGGCTGCGGAGGTCAGGACTCCAAAAATCAGAACTGTGTCCGCCGTCAACCGCCCGGATGGAAGCGGGCGCGTTTCCGTGCGGCGCATTTTTGCGTCATGCTCCCGCTCCATGAGCTGATTGAGCGCCGCAGCCCCCACCGCAAGAAGGCCCGTCCCCAGCATGGTCTGCAGCAGGAGCGCATAATGCACCGGCCCCTGCCAGCCGATGTAGAAGCCAACCATCGTGGTGAGCAGCACGAGCAGCGTGAGCCTCGCCTTGGCGAGGTCCGTCCAGACGGAAATCCACTCACGGGCTCCCGCAGGGTTTGTCTGGATGGGTTCGGCTGTGGCTTTCATAGGTGCCCGCTCAGACGCTTTGTATGGCGGTGCGGACGTCATGGGCAATGCTCTTTTCTGCCTCCGAGACGGAAAGCAGCCCCGGTTGCGCCACCATCCGCCATGCGGCAACGCTCATGCACACCCCGCAGGAAAGCGTCAATGCCCCCATGACGACATGCATGGTGGCAATGTCGGCGGCCTTGTTGCTCCAGACCGTGAGGACACCCAGCATCGCCTGGCCGACAATCAAGGCGAGCCAGACGTTCGAGCCCTTCCAAAGCGATCCGGCCCCGGCCCGGACATCGCGCACCGATCTCCAAACGACGATGGCTGATGCCAGAATGACCAGCGCCATCATGCGATGGATCATGTGCAGGTGAATCTGCCCCGCAGTGATCACATTGAAATCACGGACGTCGGTTCTCTTCTGGTTGTAAAGCTCCAGGGAGGCCGCGTCGGTGGCAGGCCACAACTGGCCGTGCGCCAGCGGAAAATCCGGCACTGCCAGGCCCGCGTGTTGGTGACGCATGGCGGCGCCAACCACCAACTGACCAAGGACCAGCACCGTCAGTCCGGTCACCATCCATGCCTGATGGACGGGCAGTTCCTGTCGCGCCCCGTTCGCTTCATGCCGGCATCTGGAGGTGAGCAGCGCAATCACCGCAAGCAATGCCAGAAAACACTGTGCGAGGGTCGCGTGAAAAATGCCGATCTCGTCCTTGTAGAGGGCAACGCGGAAGCCACCCAGAAGGCCCTGCAGGATCACTGCAAAGAAGGCGGTCATCCCGAGCCAGCGCAGCGACCCTCTGGTGGATGCGGCGCGACAAACAGCAAAGATCAGGCACACCGGCACAATGCCAGCCAGCAGCTTGAAGTGAAACGGAATGCCATCCGAACCTCCACTGGCATGACCAGAGCCGCGATGCCCGAGCATCATCACGAAAACAAGCAAGGTTCCCAGCCCCGCCCAGCGTTGCCTGCCTTTGGTTTCACGGCACCAGAGCCATCCGGCCAGCACCGTGGTCAGGAGGCCGATGAAGGCCGCGTAAAGCCGGTGTGTATGCTCGTAAAAGATGCCGCCCTTCCACCAGCTCAACGGGAGCCAGAACATGTTGTAGCCATAACTGGTCGGCCAGTCGGGCACGGCCATGCCGGCCCCTTTGCTGGTGACAACCCCCCCCAGACCGATCAAGCCCAACGTCGCCACAAAGCACGCCATGACGAAGCGGTGCAGCCTTCTGCTGGCTTGGGAATCGTGGTTCAAGGCGGTGGCGGGTGAAAAAATTCCGCCGCGGAATTGTCCGCGGCGGAAGCATGTCGAAAGATGGTGTTATTTGATTTCGACCACGAAATCCTGTTTGGCACCGGCATCCGTCACGGTGATTTCCTGTGTGATGCCCTTGCCTGTGGGATGAGTTTTGCGATGCACAGCTTCGATGGTGTATTTCCCGGCAGGGACGTTCTTGATGGTGAAGTTGCCATCGGCGTCCGTGACGGCGAAGTAGGGATGATCCACCAACCCGACGTAGGAGAACATCCAGGGATGCACGTCGCACTTGAAGCGGAGGAAAATCTCAGGGGTGTTGTAAATGAACTCGAGGTCCGCGCCGCCGGGCAACTGGGCCTTGTTGATCTCCTTGTTGCCGGCCGCCGTGGGCGTGGTGTGGACGTTGTGCAGTGTCTTGTCCGAATTCTTCACCAGAATCTTCTGACCGGTCTGGCAGCCCACGACATAGGGTGTGTAAACGCAGCCGATCTGATCAAGGATCACGGGTGCAGCGGGAGCCGCAGGCTTGGAGGTCACGCCTTCCTTGAGATAGACAAACACTTCAGCCAGGCCGCCGTCCTTGCCCACAACATAGAATGGCATGTTCTTGGGCGGTTCCTTCACCTTGCCGCAGTTGGGATCGGTGATGGTGATCGCCGGTGAGGGAGCGGGCGTGCCTTTGAGGGTGATCTTGCCTTTGATGTCACCCGCATGGAGGCTGGCGACGGAGGCCAGCAGGGCGGCAGTGCCTGTGGATGCAATGAGCTTGTTCATGATGATGTATTTTTCGTTCGGGAGGCTAACACCCGCACCAGCGGGCTGCAAGCGGCTTGGAAAGTTTTCACAACCGCTTAAGTGGTGGATT
Organism: uncultured Verrucomicrobiota bacterium; assembly: GCA_964415955.1. GTDB lineage: Bacteria > Verrucomicrobiota > Verrucomicrobiia > Limisphaerales > CAYQCZ01 > CAYQCZ01. The sequence goes on from CAYQCZ010000269.1 coordinate 3,923, forward strand.
AGACGCGCAAGCCGGCGGGGGGCATTCATGCGACAGCCATGTCCGCCCTTCAAAGTCCGGCCATGATCTGAGCCATCTCCAGCGCGGTGCGTGCCGCCTCGAGTCCCCGGTTCCTGTCGCCGCCAAGACAGCGTTCCCTGGCCTGCTGTTCATTCTCAAGGAGCAGCACCTCATGAATGACGGGCACGCCCGTGTTCACCTGAATCTGCGTCAACCCCATGGTGACAGCCTCGCCAATGTGCTGCGCGTGCGTGGTGGCCCCGCGCAGTATGACTCCCAGGCAAAGGATGGCATCCGGACGGTTCTCGCGCCTTCCCGCCAGGGCGGCCGCCACCACGGGTATCTCATAGGCTCCGGGCACACGCACGACCTGCACGCTCGCCGCACCGGCGGTGGTCAACTCCGCCCTGGCCGCCTTCAACATCGCATCGACATATCGGGCGTTGTAACGGGAAGCAATGATTGCAAAGGCCTTCCCGGCGCCGCTGCGGCGGGTTTTTGAGACGGATGCATGCATGGGGCTGGGCGGGGTGCGTTTCGCGAAGGGTGCTTAAAGAAGGTGTCCGAGTTTCTCGGCCTTGGTTTTGAGATATTTTGCGTTGTGCGGGTTGGGCCGGATGCGGATGGGCAGTTGATCGATGATCTCCATGCCGTAGCCGTCCAGGCCGACGATCTTGCGGGGATTGTTTGTGAGCAGCCGGATTTTGCGAACTCCCAGATCCGCCAGAATCTGCGCGCCGATGCCGTATTCACGCAGGTCCATGCCAAATCCCAGCTTCTGGTTGGCCTCGACCGTATCCAGACCTTTTTCCTGGAGTTTGTAGGCGCGGATTTTGGCTGGAAGCCCGATGCCCCTGCCCTCCTGGCGCATGTAAACGACCACCCCCCTGCCCTCCCTGGCGATGTGTTCCATGGCCTGGTGCAGCTGCGGCCCGCAGTCGCATCGTCGGGAGCCAAAGACATCGCCCGTGAGGCATTCGCTGTGCACACGCACAATCACCGGTTGGTTCCCCTTGATCTCCCCGCGGACCAGGGCCAGATGGTGTTGTCCATCCAGAACGGACCGATACAGGTGCAGCTTGAAATCGCCGTGATCCGTGGGCATCCGGATCGTTTCGACATGCTCCACCAGCTTTTCATCCTGGCGCCGGTATTTGATGAGCGATTCGATGCTGCAAATCTTCAGCTTATGTTTGCGCGCAAACTTGACGAGGTCGGGCAGCCGCGCCATCTCGCCGTTGTCCTTCATGATCTCGCAGATCACGCCCACTGGACGGCATCCCGCCAGTCTGGCGAGGTCCACGGCCGCCTCGGTGTGGCCGGCGCGCTGCAAGACGCCTCCAGCCTTGGCCCGGAGCGGAAATACATGCCCGGGCTGGACGAGGTCCTCCTTCACCGCGGTCGGCTCGGCCAGCACCTGGATCGTGCGGGCGCGGTCCCCTGCGCTGATGCCCGTGCTGATGCCGTGCGAGGCATCGACGGAGACCTGGAAGTCGGTTTTGAAGGTGTCCCGGTTGTGGGAAACCATCTGTGAGATGCCCAGTTGCCGCAGCCGTTCCTCGGTGGTGGGCACGCAGATCAACCCGCGTCCAAACTTGGCCATGAAATTCACCATCGCTGGCGTGGCATGTTCGGCGGCCATCACCAGATCCCCTTCGTTTTCACGGTCGGCGTCATCCACGACAATGACCATCCTTCCGCGACGGATGTCATCAATGGCGGCTTCGATGGGATGAAAAGGTGACTTCATGGCCGGGCGGAAGGTAAGCACGAGTCCCCGTGGACGCAAAGCGCGTTCTGCAATGGAAATCCTGCTTTGACACCCCTTCCACCCGTTGGCAATGTGCGCCGCGTTTTTCGCAGGGGAACAACCTGAACACACAACGGAACCACATCTGCCATGTCACATCTGACCGGAAACCTTCTCGTCGCCCAGTCGGGCGGTCCCACAGCCGTCATCAACGCCAGTGTCGCGGGCGTCATCCTTGAAGCTGGACGCCACCCCGACCACATCGAGGAAATCTACGGCGGCATGAACGGCATTCTCGGCATCCTCAATGAGGAACTCATCGACCTCCAGGAGGAGAAGCAGCAGGCCATTGAAGGCCTGAAACACACACCTGCCGCCGCGCTGGGCACCTGCCGCTACAAGATCGATTTCAAAAGGAAGCCCGAGCAGGCCGCCCGGGACATGGACCGCCTGTTCGAGGTCTTCCAGGCGCACAACATCCGTTTCTTCTTCTACGCCGGCGGCAACGACTCGCAGGACACCGCCCACAAAATCCACGAGGAGGCCATCAAACGCGGCTGGGAAATGCGCGTCATGGGCGTGCCCAAGACCATCGACAACGACCTGCCACACACCGACCACTGCCCCGGCTACGGTTCGGTCATCAAATAC
>CAYQCZ010000270.1:0-6317 GCA_964415955.1 uncultured Verrucomicrobiota bacterium
GGGTGGTGCCAAGTGGAAGAAAGACAATTTACAGAAAGATTTTTACACCCCCGATCTGGCTTCACTCTTATCGAGTTGCTGGTGGTCATTGCCATCATTGCCATCCTCGCAGCGATGCTGTTGCCGGCCTTGTCCAAGGCCAAGGCCAAGGCCAACTCCACCCTGTGCATGAGCAATCTCAAGCAGATCGGCTCCGCCAACCAGATGTATCACGGCGACAACAAGGACAAGGTCACCTACGGGGTCTTGAGGCAGCACAACTCCTGGGACATGTCATGGGACGACCTTCTCTCCACGTATCTCAGCGGATCGGAAACGCCCGCACAGTTGATCAGCAGCACGCAACAGGAGCGTTTCCAGGTGCGCACGGTAAAGTGTCCTTCAGACCGTATTGTGCGGATTTTCTCAAATGGCGGCACATCCACACCCACCCGGACGACCCGCAGCTATTCGATGGCCCAACACCAGATGGGTGACAACGCAGCCTACACATATGCCAGTCCGGGCTCCACCACCTGGCCGCCCAGTTCCGAAAACCTGTGCGGGATAGGTCTCTGGTGGAGGCAGCAAGCCACACCGCATTGGACTTGGAATACGAACGATGTTTGGACTTCAAGCGCGGCCGCGCCGAATCTGCCCTGGCCTCGCAACCAACGATCCTTCAACACCAGCATGGTTCTGGCCCAGACGGAGACAGCCATGGTGATTGAGCGCATACCGACGGCCGTCAACACCCACCAGCAATACGCAGGCAATGAGAACGGTGCCACCACCACTCACGCCAACCAGATGAACCAGTCCATCGCTCACAACCAATACCACATTGGCAGCTACAATTTCCTGTTTGTGGACGGCCATGTGGAATTCCTCAGCCGCGAGGCCAGCCTTGGCAAAACAAACACCAACCTCGCCATGCAATCCGGCATGTGGACGGTCAACCCCCGGGATTGAAAAGCGCCCGGTTCAACCTGATAGATTGCTCTCCATGAAATCAATTGTTTGCCTTGGTCTGACGGCTTGTTCCCTCGTGCTTGCGGGCTGCGATCCGGCACCTGAGGCGGTTTCTCCACCGCCCGCCGAAACAACAGCCCCCAGCCCTTCAGTGAACCTGAAGGGCAACTCATCCTCACCGGCCTCGACCGCGAAGGCCACGCCAGCTCCACCGCCGGTGGCTCCCGGCCTGCCCGGATCCAGCATGGAACCCGAACCGCAGGGTTTCGATCCCAAAGAGATTGCGCGTATCACACAGGTGCTTGACTGGTATGCCGAAAACTTCGTCTCCAAACATGACCGTGTGCCAACAATAGAAGAGCTGAAGGCTTGGAAGGATCCCAATTATCCTTTTCCATTCAAGGCGTGGCCCAACCCGCCGCCTGGAAAAAAGTGGGTGATCAATCCCAAGAGCGGTCAGTTCAGACTGGAGTAAGGCCAACCCGGCGGGCTTCTACTTTCAAGCTCTCATCCAGCCAGGCCAGATATCGCGCATTCCCGCCGGTCAGCGGCAGCACGACAAACTCAGGCGTGTCGTAGGGATGGATTTTCAAGACGAGTTTTTCCAAGGCAGCCAGCCGGGCCTTGGTGGTTTTCATCACGATCAGCACCTCCTTGCTCGATTCCAGTTTGCCCTGCCACCAGTAGTGGGACTCGATGCGGGGAACCAGATTGGCGCAGGCAATCAAACGGGCTTCCAACGCAGCCCTGGCCAGCTTGCGCGCGGTCTTGAGATCAGGCGCTGTGACAAAGACGATGCGATGCCGGGATGTGACCTTCATGTTGGAACGGACGATGGAAATCTCGCCCAGTGACTGTCACTTCGACGATTTGGCATCGAGCCGGCGCACTTGGATGGTTTTCCAGCGGGCTTCGGTCTGATAATTGGAGAGGCCCAGTGGCTGGCTCATTTCGATGTCGCCGAAGCGCATCGAGATGCGGCGGCCTTCCAGTTCGAGATCGACGATCTGTTCCTCATCCAGCCAGGCTTCGATCTTCTTGTCAGTCACTCGCACAGCAACCTTGTAGGGCTTATTGTTGTCGAAGCGCATGAACTTGGTGGTCTCGTTGTCCGAGGCGTCCTGATGGTTGATGCTGGAAATGCCCACCACCGCGCCTCCCCAGCCGCCAAGGACCAGCGTGCAGCAATTCGTGCCCACGGGAAAGGTGAGGCCGCACCAGAAGTCACTGCCCTGCACCTTGGCGCCTTCGAAAAGGAGTTCGTAATTCATGCGGGGAAGGTCATTGGTGGCGGTCAGGTGGATGCCCGTGAGCATTTCGCCCAGGCCAGCAACGATGGCCCCGTCCTTCACCTCCACCGTGCTGTGTCCGGCGTAATCGGTGATCTCCCAGCCCTTGAGACTTTTGCCGTCGAAGAGTGATTTCCAGCCGGGCGCATCAGGCGAAGGCGGTTTGCTGGCGGCTGGTTTGTCGGCGGCGTGAGCCAGGCTGGTGATGGCAAGAGCCAGCACGAGCAGCAGACGGGGGGCAATGGTGATGAATGAATTCATGAAAGGCACAATGGGTCAGACGTTGGTGGCGCTGGGTTGTATTTAGCGTGTTTGCGCGCGGGCAGGCAATGGCGTTTGACACAACACAGACAACGCTTTTCAAAACGGCGGTTTCAGCTAACGTCCCGGCACATCGCACATCCATCATGAAACAACTGCAAAACCTTCTGTTCTCACTCGTCGCATTAGGCGCGGTGACCGTGCATGGTGCCGACCGAAAACTTGTCATCATCGCCGGCAGGCAAAGTCATCCGCCGCTGATGCATGAGTTCCGCGCGGGCAGCCTCCTGCTGGCGAAGTGCCTCGCGAATGTGAAGGGCCTTCAGGTCGAGGTGCACACCAATGGATGGATCAACACGCCCAACGCCTTTGAGGGCGCGGACGCTGTGTTCATCTACGCGGACGGCGGCAAAGGCCACCCGGCCGTTCAGGCTGACCACAAGGACGTGATTCGTGACCTGATCAAGAAGGGCGTGGGATTCGGCTGCGGTCATTATGGTGTGGAGGTGATTCCAGACCAGGCGGGCAAGGAGTTTCAGGAGTGGATCGGCGGCTTTTACGAAAACTCCTTTTCCTGCAATCCAATCTGGGAACCCGAGTTCAAGAGCTTCCCGAAACATCCCATCACCCGTGGTGTGAAGCCCTATTCCACGAAGGACGAATGGTATTTCAACATGCGTTTCCGCGAGAACATGCAGGGCGTGCAACCCATCCTCGTGGCCAAGCCTTCCGATGCCGTGCGCGACGGCCCGTATGTCTATCCCAAGGGCCCTTATGCACACATCCAGGCCGCCAGGGGCCGCGATGAAATCATGATGTGGACTGTGGAACGCGCCGATGGCGGACGCGGCTTTGGCTACACCGGCGGGCATTTCCATTTGAACTGGGGCAATGACAACCAGCGCAAGCTCATCCTCAACGCGCTGCTCTGGCTCGCCAAGGTCGATGTGCCGAAGAACGGCGTGGAGTCCAAGGTGGCCGAAGACGACCTCTTCGAGAACCTTGATCCCAAGCCCAAGCGGGATGAAGCCATTGCCGCCGCTCGCGCGGAGCTGTCTTCCAAAAAATCCAAATAGCCCCATGCACTTCCCACCAAGACTTGCTGCGTCCAGTCTCCTGTCAGCCGCCTTCCTGATGCTGATGGCCGGCAGTGCCTTCGCAGCCGACAAGAAGCTGCTGATCATCGCCGGCAAGCCCAGCCACGCACCGCTCATTCACGAATACCGCGCCGGAAGCCTCCTGCTGCAAAAGTGCCTCTCAGGCATCAAGGGCCTGAAAGTGGAGGTGCATACGAACGGATGGGTGGCTGACAACAAACTGCTCGAAACGGCCGACGCCGTGTTCATTTACGCCGACGGCGGACCGCATCACCCTGTCGTATTCGATGACCACATGGACCTGTTGGAGAAACAAATCCAGCGCGGCATGGGTTTCGCTTGTGCCCATTATGGGGTCGAGATTCCGCCGGGACAGGGCGGTGAGAAGGTAAAGGCGTGGTTCGCCGGTGACTACGAACATCAGTTCTCGGTCAACCCCGTGTGGGAGGCGCGTTACAAGGAACGCCCGCAGCATCCGATCGGGTATGGCGTGAAGCCATTTTCCGTGCGGGACGAATGGTATTTCAACCGCCGTTTCAGTGAGGAGGATATCGCCGTGACCCCGGTGGTTGCCTCCCATCCGCCGGAGGTTCGCCGCTCCACACAGCCCATCATCAACACGCCCTCGCCCGTCGGGGCGTTTGGGCCGGATGTTTCAGCGCAGGGTGAAAGGGGCAGGGACGAACTGATGTTGTGGACCGTGGACCGCCCTGATGGCGGACGCGGATTCGCAGTGACCATCGGCCATTCCCATTTGAACTGGGGAAACGATGATCAACGGAAAATGGTGCTCAACGCCCTGTTGTGGCTCTGCAAAATGGACGTGCCCAAGGAAGGTGTGAAATCCACGGTGACACCCGAGGAACTTCTCCTGAATCTGGATGAAAAGCCTGATCCCCGCATCCGGCCCAAAGAAAAGCGGGCTGATTCCAGCAAGCCCTGAAGATCGTCAGGTATCGGTCTGATCCTGATCACGCTTCGCCGCCCTGCCACACACACTTCGCCAGGCCACGCTTCGCGCGAAGGCTCGCCCATGGTTCCTGTGTGCCCACGTCATGCGGGTCCATGTCCTTCGCTTTGTCCTCGGAGAGATTCGCCGGTGAAAGGATGGCGAGGAACACCAGTGGTTCCTTGTGTGGATTATAGGTGGCGTGGATGGTTCCGGGCGGGATGTGCGCAATCTCCCCCGGACCGAGAATCTTGTAGTCTTCGCCCACCCATTGCTCCGCGCGGCCATACAACACGTAAATGATCTCCTCCCGGTGCGGATGAAAGTGAAAGGGATGGCAATGCCCCGGATCCATGTTGGCGCGAACAAGCAAAAGCTTGTCAGCAGCGACCACATCCGGGCGGCAAAGCCACTCGTTGTTGGTCCAGGGATTGGTTTCGCGGGCGGCATCCGCGATCTGCACAAAGCGGCGGAGTTGGGGGTTGTTGTCGCTCATGATTGGTTTTCCAGGCGGATGATTTCCTTAAGCACATGCACGTCCCGTTGATCCCGGTCCCGCCACGACCCCTCCTTGCAATGAATGAGGTCCTCCGGTGCAAGGTAGGGGATACGGGTGTCCATGGTTTCAAAATAGCGAAGTCGCGGTCGGAAATCCTCGATGGACTTGCCACGCATCCGGGTGAAAATATCGAGCGGATAATCTTCAACAACCCGAATGGACCCTTCCTGCGGCACGAACTCTTCGATCTTCAGTTCCCTGGCCCACCCTTCGCCCCAGTTGGCAAGACATTCGAGCAGCCGGCCAATGTTGTCGGGACGTTCGGAAACAATGATGTCCGCGTCCTTGGTCGCCCGGGCATAACCGTTCATACCCACGGCAAGACCGCCAACAACGGCAAAATCAACGCCTGACTTTGTCAGCGCGACCAACAATTCTTCGAACTGGAAAGTAGTCTCCATCATCCAACTCCGGCCTGGCGAACTTGACGAGAAAGGAACTGATTGCGGCGACATCGCGCAACGGATTCTCAGGCAGTCGCGGCCGCCCTACGATCTTCCGTGGCGCAAACTGGCCTGACTCACCAAGGATGCTTTCGCCATGCATGGGGCATTTTCTAACCCGCCCATCAGCTGAGGTCAAACCTGCGTGTTCCTCGATAAAGGGCTGATCCCAGGTCAGTGCCGCTGGTCGCCATCAGGTCACCCAGCGTGCCCAAGAAACACCATCGATCCTCATCATCCTGATAACTGGCCCACACCGGTCATTCTTAAAGGAGGCGCAATTATTGGCACTTCCTCACCCCAGCGGCCACCGGCTATTTCCCCTTCCGCGCCTTGCCAAACTTTTTCGCCGCCGGTGCCTTCAGGGATTTGAACTCCTTCGTCAGGTTGGTCAGCGAGGCCTCCACGCCCATGCGTTCGAGGCTGGTGGCTCCGACGAAGCCCACGGCATCGGTGTGCTTCATCACGCGATCCGCGTCGGCGGGCGTGTTGATCGGTCCGCCGTGGCAGAGGAAGAAGATGTCCTTCCGCACGCGGGTGGCGGCATCGATGATCTCCTGCGTGCGCTTGAGCGTGTAATCCCAGCTCTTCACCGCGCTCTTCACGCCGATGCTGCCGCCGACCGTCGTGCCCACATGCGCAATGATGGCGTCCGCCCCGGATTTCGCCATTTCAACCGCCTCCTCCGGCGAGCCGACATACACGATGGAGAACAAATCCATGCGCCGGGCGAGCGCCACCATCTCGAACTCCTTCTGCACGCTCATG
>CAYQCZ010000271.1:0-6291 GCA_964415955.1 uncultured Verrucomicrobiota bacterium
CAATCGGATTTGGTTGCAAGCTCTTCCAATCAAATGCTGAAAATGCCATAAAGGGCGCGCACTATGCATGAGGCCCGGGCCAGTGCACGCAATAAAAACGGCGGAAATCACCAGCGGAAATCCACCCTGGTGCCGGCCTTCAACTTGAATCGAGCCGCGGCGCTGCCTCCATTGACCGCCAACTCCAGGTAGCCGGAAGATCCAAACACCCCCACCGGCCTGCCCTCCGGCACCGAGGCATAGGATGGACCGACCGCGCACAGCCTGCGTCCGCGCAGGTAGATGGAGCCCTCCGTCTCCCCGCCCTCCGCGATGTTGGTGATGGCGTTGCCGAAGTGATCCACAAACAACACCTCCCCCACCATGCCCCGCTTCTCCTCCACCGCCACAGGCAGGTGAATCTGTTCGAAATCGCCCATGCGCGGTCCGATGGCAGCCATGGACGAACCGGCGGCGAGAAATCCCGCCACGGACGCAAACACATCGCGGCCATGAAACGTCCGGCTCAGGGGGTTGAGCCAGTATTTGCGGTTCTCGATGCGCCGGATCGTCCGTATTGCATGATGCCCCACCGCCAGGGAGACAACACCGTTGTCCGGCGCGATGAACGTCGCGTGATCGGTCTGGACAACTATGGCCCGCCTGTCCGTGCCCACCTCCGGATCCACCACCACCACATGCAGGGTGCCCTTGGGAAAATACGGGGTGGCCGCTGCCAGGGCAAAGGCGCCGGCCCTGATGTCCCCACGGGGAATGCCATGGGTGACGTCCACAATGTTCGCATTCGGCGCATGTCCCAGCATGACACCCTTCATGGTGCCGACAAACCAGTCGCTGATGCCGAAGTCCGTGGTCAATGTGATGATGGGCGTGGGCATGGCGGGAGATTAACATTGCCTCCAAGACTTGCCAGCCCACAATGCGCCTCCGTTTCCAATGACCCGATCAGCACCAAAAATCATCGTCATCACCGGCGTCACCCGGGGCCTGGGGCGCGCCATGGCGGAAAAGTTTGTCTCGCTGGGGCACACTGTGCTCGGCTGCGGCCGGGACGCCCGCGCCATCGAGACCCTGCGGGCAAAGTTTGGGAGGCCAAGCGACTTCTACGCGGTGAACGTGGCCATGGATGACGAGGTGAAATCCTGGGCAAGCGTCATGGTCAGCACCTACGGGCCGCCCGACCTTCTGATCAACAACGCCGCTGTCATCAACAAGAACGCCGCGCTGTGGGAAATCGACGCCGAGGAATTCGACACGGTGATCGACACCAACATCAAGGGCGTGGCCAATGTCATCAGGCACTTCGTGCCCTCGATGGTGAAGCGCAGGCGGGGCGTGGTGGTCAACATGAGCTCCGGCTGGGGGCGTTCCACAGATGCCGAGGTTGCGCCTTACTGCGCCACCAAATGGGCGGTGGAGGGATTGACCCAGGCACTGGCGCAGGAACTGCCCTCCACCATGGCCGCCGTGCCGCTCAACCCTGGAATCATTGACACGGACATGCTGCGATGCTGCTTCGGGAGTTCGGCTTCGGCACATCCAAGCCCCGGCCAATGGGCGGAACGGGCCGTCCCATTCATCCTTGGCCTTGATGCCGGGCAGAACGGGCAGTCCCTGACCGTTCCATGATTTCAAAGACTGCAACCAGCAGTCCTCTGCTCCGATAGAAGCCCCAAGGTGGCATTCAGCACGTCCTCCACCCGGATGCCCTCGATGCCGCCGGGCGAACGCAGAATGGAAAAACGGTCACTGGCCGGACGCCACACGCTTTCCACAGTGGGCCCCCAGAGCGCCAGTCCCGGAAGGCCAACCGCCGCTGCGAGATGCGTGATGCCCGAATCATGCCCGACAAAGGCATCGCAACCGCGTAATTTCATCGCCAGATCCTCCAATGGGAGGTTCCGGGCCACTTCCAGCCGGCCGGCCGGAGCATGGCCCGACAGCCTCCCCAACCGGCCCTCCTCGGCCTCGCCGCCCACCAGCAGCAGCCGCAAGGATGTGCTTTCAACAAGCCGGACAATCAGTTCCGCCCAGCGCGGCTCAGGCCAGTTCTTCCGGTCGCTTCCACTGCCCGGATGAAGGGCCAGCAAACGTTCTGCGGAAGGACTGCGGGCCGGCGGCAGGGAAAGCACCGGCCGGGGATCGGCATCAAAAATCGCCAGGCGTTCCAGGGGTTTGAGCAGGGACTTTGCGGCATGCTCGCCGGCGATGTCGTCCGGACGATGGGGCCCCTGTATGAACTGCGCCCTGGAGATGCGCCCGATGTTGTCCCTGAAAATGGAATCCGGGTCGTAGAGGTAGGAAATGATGATGTCGAAACCCGCGAAGTAAGTGGAAAGGTCGAAGTCCAGGTCACCCTTCCGCGCAAAAAAATACGCCATCGGCCGGGCCTCGATGGAGCGCGTGGCATCCACCATGCCTCCAAGTCTGGCCATTTGTGTGATGTGCTGGTAACCGAGCACCTCGATGCGGGCCCGGGGAAACTGGGCGCGCAGCGCGGCGAACACCGGAAGTGTCAGGACGAAATCACCGATGGCTCCGCCCCGGACCACGAGAATCTTGCCTTTGGACATGGGCGAAACTGAACCATGAAGCCACCCGGCAGGAAAGCGGCGATTGGCGGAAACCCTTCTCCAGTCCGGGTCAGCAGGCTACAGCTCATGCCCCGGCCTGCTCGATCTCCAGTTCATCCCATGGAACGCTGAAGACCGGGACGGGATCCTTGATGCCCTTGACCGTCACGGGCTCCAGTGAAGTGCATCGTTCGGCCACCGCCGGGGCGTCCCGCATCAAATCTTCATAGGTGCCCGGGCCAATGATCACCCGGCTGCTGCCCGCGACACCTTCAAGGCGTGAGGCAAGGTTCACCTCCCGTCCGAACACGGTGTAGTTGAGGATGTGGGACTCCGACCCCATGCGCCCGACGAGGACCTCCCCCGTGTTGATGCCAATGCCCAGTGTGAGGATGGGCAGGGGCGCGACGGGCGGCAGCCCCTGCCGGACACGGTGAAGGTTGTCGCTCTCGCGGCGATGGTTTTCCTCCTGTCGTTTGGTGTTGAGGGCCTCGATGGCCTGTTGCGCCTCGATGGCCGCCCACACGGCGTAGAGGGCATGATGCTCGTTTTCAGCGGGCGCACCCCAAAAAGCCATCACACAGTCGCCCATGTATTTGTCCAGCGTGCCCTGGTGCTTCTTGACCATGTCGGCAATGGTGCTCAGGTAGATGTTCACCGTGGTGAGTGTTTCCCGGGCAGACTGGTCCCGATATGCCCGGGCCTGCTCCTCGTTCAATCCGTGCTCCTCGATGTAGGCCATCACGGCGCCGCGGCTGTCATCGGTCATGCTGGTGAATCCGCGGATGTCCGCAAACATGATGGTGAGCCGCTTCCTCTGGCCGCCGAGATTCAGTTCAGACGCACCGAGCAGTTCGCTCACCACATCCGGCGACACCAGCTTGGAAAACACACCCATGACGCGGTCTTTTTCACGGGCCTGGGCGCCGGCCTCCTCGTAGAGGGCCAGGCGTTGCCGGGCCTTGGCCCCCGCCTTGGTCTGCCCCTGCTCGCTGACAATGCGCCTCAGCAGCGCGATGCCCTTTTCAGCCTCGCCCAGCTCGCCGGTGTAGATGTTGACCAGCCGGATGGCCAGCCATCCCCACCGTTCCGGGTTGATGGTGTATTCCAGCACCCGCTCATACTCCATCGCGGCAGCCGGATAATTCTGGAGATCCTTGTCATAGATCTCCGCAATGCGCACGAGGGCGTGAATCTCCTTGGGATGACTGGCCAGGTATTCACGCAGCAGCCGGATGGCGTCCAGATAGTTGCCGTTGCGATGGGCCTCATCCGCCAGCTCATACTGCGAATCGCGGATGCCCATGGTGTCATCGAGATTGAGCGCCTTGAGGGCTCTGGCGCCCATGAACTGGGAGAAGTCATGCGCAAAGAGCAGTCCCAGACACAGGATGGTGCCAAAGGCGAGCGCACCGTAGGTCATGATTTTGCGGTAATTCTCTCCGGAGAAGCCGGGGCCGGTCTCGCCCCGCTGGGCGCCTTCGGCCTGGAGGTTTTGGTAGCTGTCGTTGAACTTCAGGCCCAGCCAGATGCTGGCGGACAGCAGCAGGATGTAGAGAAGTGTCTTGATCGCAGCGTTCATGCGTCATACGACCGCATGGTGTTCAGGCCCTCCCGGTCCGGGAGCGGTCCCCACCCAAGCGTCGGCAAAACAGTGGCACGAATTTCCTGCATCCGCCAAGTGTGAAGAGGCTGCATCGCCGTCATGCCGCTGGAATCGCATCAAAGGGTTCAAATCAAAAGCCCGGCGATGGTCGCCGCCAGATAGCTGGCCAGCACCCCACCGGCCATCGCCCGCAGGCCGAGGCTGGCAAGCTCCGGGCGGCGTGAGGGCGCGAGGACGCCGATGCCGCCGATTTGAATGGCAATGCTGCTGAAATTGGCAAAGCCACAAAGGGCATAGGTGGCAATGGTGAAACTTCGGACATCCAGCGCCGCCTGCTGCTGCGAGAGGCTGAGGTAGCCCACAAATTCGTTGAGCACGATGCGCTCGCCCAATATCTGGCCGATCAGGTGGCAGTCCTTGACGGGCACACCCATGAGAAAGGCAAAAGGCCAGTTCAACCATCCAAGGACGGTTTGAAGGGGCTTTTCCAGTGTGACGCCCATGGATTCAAGGCCGGCCTGAAGCATGTAATTGACCGCGGCCACAATGGCCACGAATGCGATCAGCATCGCCATGACGTTCAAGGCCAGCATCATGCCTTCGCTCGCGCCACGGCACATCGCATCCAGTCCGTTCACCGAGTCGCGGTTCACATCCGCAGACGCCCCGGCGGCGGTCTGGCTTTGCTCCGTCTCGGGCAGGATGATCTTGGCGATCATCAAGGCCGCAGGTGCGCTCATCACGGAGGCGGTCAGCAGATGCCCGGCCATGTCCATGCGCCCCACGCTTTCACCAAACTTGATGTAAACCGCCAGCACACCGCCGGCGATGGTCGCCATGCCGCCGGTCATGAGGGCCATCAATTCACTGCGTGTCATGCCCGGCAAGTAGGGCTTGATCACCAGCGGGGCCTCGGTCTGTCCCATGAAGATGTTGGCGGCGGCGGCGAGGCTTTCACTGCCGCTGGTGCGCATGACACGCTGCATCACCCAGGCCGCACCGCGCACCACTCTTTGCAGGAGTCCATAATGATAGAGCACGCTGGAAACGGCGCTCACGAGGATGATCGTGGCCGTGACCGTGAGCACGAAGACAAAGGCATTCTCGGGCCCCCATTTCTCCCCGAGCAGCTTCGCGTCCGCCAGCGGACCGAAGACCATCCTGGCCCCCTCGTCCGAGAAACCGATCAATTTGCTGACAACATGGTTGGCAAATTCAAAGATCGCCTTGCCGGGTGCTGTGACAAGGATGAGGAACGCGAGGACCATCTGCATCCCAAGCCCGGTGAGCACCGTGCGCCAGGGAAAATCCCTCCGCCGGAGTGACAAACCCCATGCCGCTGCGATGAATACCACCAAGCCTGTCAGGCTCAGAAGTTTGGGCCACATGGCCGCGACGGTAGGAATCCACGCCCCCACCCGCAAGCCGATTGTCAGCCTCGTTCATGACCGGGGCGCAACAACCGTCAAATTTTGAGTCGAATCCCGATCTCAGGTGTCAGATAACTGCGCCGTTCTGCCGTCGCAGGACGATGGCATGCACCAGTCATTTTGAAGAAGCCGAACCTATTCTATCCAGTGCTGTGGCTGTGGATGGCGGTCGTGTGGCTTGCCGGCACGTCCGGACTGCCCGCCGCCACCCCCGAGGAGCAGGCCGCCTTCAACGCGGCCAGGCGCGCCTTTGCCGACCGCCAGTTCGACTGGGCCGAACAGGAGTTTGCCAGCTTCACCCGGAGGTTTGCGGAATCCGACCTGCTCAGCGACGCCGTTCTCCTCCAGGCGCAATGCCGGTTTGAGCTGAAACAATTCGATGGCGTCATCGAGTTGCTTCGGAATCGTCTGGGCGATCCGAAGCAAGGCGACCGGTTTCGCTACTGGACAGGCCAGGCATTGCTGCAAAAGGGGGATTATGAGACGGCCGCCAGGGCCTTTGAGGATCTGGTCAAAGACCATCCGGATTCGGTCCGCGCCCTGGAAGGCTTTTACGGACTTGCCTACGCCTGCTACAAACTCGGCCAGTCCCAGCGGGTGGTGGACCTGCTTCTGCCCCCCGATGGCAGCTTTCGCAGGATGGCGGCGAAAGCCGGGGACAAACGTCTGCTCGCCGATGCCG
>CAYQCZ010000272.1:0-6290 GCA_964415955.1 uncultured Verrucomicrobiota bacterium
ATCCTCGCCATGAAAGAGCGGCTGGATGGGATCACTCCGGCGTGCGGTGGTCTGCATGACCACAGCCACCTCGTCGGCCTCCGGCAGATAATCGATCACCACGTTGAACATGAACCGGTCGAGCTGCGCCTCAGGCAACGGATACGTGCCCTCCATCTCGATCGGGTTCTGCGTGGCCAGCACGAAGAAGGGTTCCGGCAGCGCGTGGCGAACGCCCGCGGCGGTCACCTGATGTTCCTGCATGGCCTCGAGCAATGCCGCCTGTGTCTTGGGCGGTGTGCGGTTGATCTCGTCGGCCAGAATCATGTTGGCGAACACCGGTCCCTTGACGAACTCCAGGCGGCGGCCATCGGATGCTTCCTGCAAGATCTCCGTGCCGGTGATGTCGGCGGGCATGAGGTCGGGCGTGAACTGGATGCGCTGGAACTGAAGATGGAAAATTTGGGCGATCGATTTGACGAGCAGCGTCTTGGCCAGACCGGGCGCGCCGGTGATCAGACAATGGCCGCCGGCAAACAGCGCGGTGAGAATCTGCTCGATGACATCGCGCTGGCCGACAATGACCTTGGCGAGTTCGGTGTTGATGCGGTCGCGGCTGGCATTGAGTTGTTCGACCGTTTCCTGTTCGATTTTGTAGGCGTCAGTTGTTGGCGTTTCCACTTGTTTCCCTTGGTTCCTGCCCGCGGATCACGCGGATTGTGCGGATGATTGCTGAAAATGTGTTTTGCTGATGGGTCCATTCTCCACTTGCTGACTACGTGTCAGCACAAGGCGCTCGAACTCCAGGCGGGGATGATGACCGAAGTTGATGAGCAAAGCGACCGGACACCGGCTGGCATTCAGGTAGTTTAACACCTGCGCTCGATGATCGTCTGCGAGCGCGGAGACAGCCTTGATCTCGATTATGATCAGATCGAAACAGACGAAATCCAACTTGAAGGTTTGTCGCAATCGTCGTCCGCGATGAGACAGTGAGAATTCTTTCTGGGCCGCGAAAGGGATTCCCAGCGACTCAAACTCAATTTCCAGACACTCCTGATACACAGCTTCAAGAAAGCCGCATCCCTTGTCGTCATACACATTGAAGCAGGCACCGATGATGGCGCGTGTTTTATCTTCGTGAACCAGCTTGGTGCTCATGTGCTTGTTTCCGTGCCCATCCGCGTCATCCGCGGGCAAGTCCCTAGTGTGTCATCGCGTAGAAAAGAATGTTGATCATGAGCGGGTAGGCGCGCCGCTCGGAGAAGGTCTTGAAGTAGTAGGTGTCCTCGCCTTCGCGCTCCCAGCCGTCGCCGTTGTCGGTATTGTGACAGAAGATCGCCATCATGCGGCCCTTGTCATCAAACACGCCCATGATGTGGACCTCGCGGCATTCCTCGCCATCGTGGTATTCCCAGGTGATGCCCGTCTGGGCGGACATGGCACCGGTGCGGATGTTGGGGATTTGCAGTTCCTGCTTGGGCACCTTGAGCGGCAGCACACCCAGGAACACCGGATGATCCATGGGCAGCTCGACCGGCTCCTTTTCAGGAAACACCTTTTTGAATTCGTAATAAAAATTCTCCCACTGCCGTGTGCCCCAGAAATCATCGACCATGAGAAAGCCGCCGTTGAGCAGGTAACGCCTCAATGCCTTGACCTCCGCATCATCCAGCTCCATCGCTCCGGGCTCGGCGATGTAGATGAACGGATGATCGAACAGCTTGGGATCGGTCAGGTCCACAATCTTGCCGTCGGGATGCACCTTCATGGATGTGACCTGCTGGAGGCGGTAGGAGAGATTCAGATCGGCATCGGGCCAGTCCGTGCTCCAGCCGCCGCCGCTGCGCCTGCCGTAACCATACCCCGAGGAGTAGCGCACCCGTGTGAAGGTGAACACGTCCTCCGGCAGTTCGTTGTCGCGCTTCCACTCGGGCACAGGCGCCTCGGCGGACGCGCGCGGGTTGCCCATGTCACGCGGGCCCCGCGACCTGAAACGCTGCGCCATGACTGCGCTGGCGGCCACGCAAAGCGTCAGCACAAGCAGGATGATGCGGTGTCTGGAGGTCATGGGACGGGAGGTTTTTCAGTGTCCGGCTTCTTCTCACGGTTAATGTCCAAAAGCAAGCGATGAGCCTCGCGGAAGCGCGGCGCATCCTCGAGTGCGCGCAGCACATGATCACGTGCCTCCTCCCGGTCTTTGGGCAGCAGCAGCCGGGCGAGGCTGAAATGAGCCCCGGCGGGATCAGGCGGGTCCAGCAGCAGCATGGTGCGATACGCGGCAACAGCATCGTCGCTGTGTCCAAGCGATTCCCCGGCGCGCGCCATGAAGCGATACGGCTGGGGCCGCAGCGGGTTGACCGCCAGATAACGGCTGGCATTGGTGCTGACCGCATGCCAGTTGGTGGTGCGCTCGTGCAGCTCCATGAGTCTCAGGTAGGCGTCGGTGGCATCGCTGCTGCGCGCCGCCAGTTGTTCCAACACCTCGCGTTCGCGTTCGGTTTCGCCCCGTTCACGGTGTATTTCGGCCAGCATCGCGTAGGCATTGTCCTTGCCGGTGTAGGAGGGGAAATCCTTCAGCAGTTTCTCGGCGATGCCCTGGGCGGTGGTCCAGTCCTTCGCAGCCATGGCACGGCGCGCCTGTTGGATCTGCACCCAGAAATTCTTGGGATGAAGCTTGAGCAGTTCCAATCCATCCACCTGCACTTCGCGCGGGTTGATCCGTTCAAAATCGAGACCGGGCGCCAGTTTCTCCGCCTTGCCCTTCGCAAACGCCGCGAAGTCCGCATCCAGCTTGTCAATGGCCACGGTGTTCTTCGCCAGCGCGTCGTTGATGGCCATGCCGTTGCCCAGATCGACGAGGATGTTCTTCAAGGCATCCGTGCCAAAGCGCTGTGTGATGAACTCCACCACCAATGCAGATTCATAGTAGGCGAATTGCAGATGTTCGCCGGACTTTGCCGTGAGAAAGGCGGCGCTCAGTTCGCTGACGGGTGTGAGGTCATCGCCGAGAATCATTTCACGATAACGCGGTGTCATGGTCTGGCCCCACGCGGGGTTGGCCTGCAACTCTTCGTGCACGGAGATGCCCTCGCTCAGCCAGCGGGGCATCTTGTTGCGCGTCATCTGAAGCGTGACCACATGGCAGAACTCATGCCACAGCACGGATTCCCAGTTCACATTGCCGTGGGCGGTGGAGGCGGGGCTGTTGGCGGTGACCAGCCGGCCAAAGCACACGCCCAGATAGCCGATGCCGCCCAGCTCGCCGAAGGTGCGCATGGCGAAATCGCTTTGCTCGGGGAAGATCTCCACATACGTCGGGTCCTTCAAAGTCGCTCCATACTTGCCGACCAGCACCGCACGGGCGCGGTTGAGCAGATCCAGCACGTGCCAGCCATACACCTGGGCCTCGTGACGGGACATGCGGATCACGAAATGCTCGTTGGTGATGGTCTGGAACTTCGACCAGTTCTCCTTCAGCGTGGTGAGGTTGTAGGCCAGCACGTCGTAGCCATCAGTCTCGTGCACTTCCTCAACCAGCCTCCAGCCTTCGGCTTCCTCGCCGATGCGGAGCAGGTCCTGCGCAAGCTGCAGCTTTGCGGGAATGTAATTCGTGTCGTATCCCAGTGCCTGACGCTGGTAGGCGGCTCCCTCGGCAAAACGGTATTTGGCGGACAGTTTCCTGCCGATCAAATGCAGGGGCGCAGGGTTGTTGGTCCAAAACTTGAGGGCAGATGCGCGCGCGGCCTTTTCCCCGCTGGCATCGTTCTTCAAATGCGCCATGACCGCGCGATACGCCCAGGCATCGGGATGCCACGGATTCACACGAAGCGCACGCTCCAGCATCTGCGAGGCCTGTGGGTAATCCTCGGCATCGATCAGATGATCTGCCACCAGCAGGAGTGAAGGGACATGGTTGGTGTTGATGCGCAGGGCCTCGTCCAGTGCCGTGCCCATGCGACGGCGGTCACTCGGGGCCCAGGCACGGGCCAGCACATGGAACAGGCCGGCATCTTCCTTGATCGTTTTGAGCGCCTGATCAGCGGTCTTGGCGGCGAGTTCGAAGTCCCCTTTGGCGATGGCCATTTCAGCGATGGCGAGCGGGGCTTCGCGCAGTTCCGGGGAGCGCTGGCGGGCGCGTTCGTAAAAGTTCTCAAGCACCAGCTTGGGCTCGGCTCCCATCAGGACAGCCGCCCGGCCGAGGGCGACCAGATTGGGCGGGTCCGTGTAGGCCCATGTGCGGGAGCTGGCCAGGGCGTTGATCTCGCGCAGAAGCTGGTCGGCACGCTCGGTGTTGCCATTGGAGCGAAAGGTCTGGTGGCCGATGACGCGCAACTGGATGCTGGAGGGAAACCGGGAGATGGCGTTGACGACTGTTTCCTGGGCCTTCGCATACTGGCCGGTGTCGAGCAGCGCCCTGACCAGCAGATGACGCCATTCCTCCTCGTATTCGTGATCGGCAATGGCGCGTTCCGCCATGCGGATGGTCTCGGCGTAATTGCCGGTGAGGTAAAGCTTCCTACAATCGGCCACATCCGCGCCGGAGACATGCGGCACCCATCCGGCACAATAAAAAAGGCCTGCCAGCAGCAGGCCTTGAATGCACTTCGGGCGGGAACGCATGGTGAGGACGCTACATGCACAATGCGCCTGACACAACTTAAACCACGGTCATCACCGCAGTGAAATGCGCGGGCGTGTCATTTGGCTTTCGCGCGATAGGTGGCGGCGGCCTTGTCATACCACATCTGCGCTTCCTTGTAGCTGCGCGTCACACCCCGGCCGTTGTAGTAGGCATCCCCCAGTTCCATCTGCGCCTGAGGGTCGCCCTTTTCCGCTGCGGTCTTCAATTCGGCAATCGACCGTCCGCTGCTGGTGCCGCCGGTGGAGGCGCAACCAGCCAGAAACAGTGCCGCACCGATGGCAAGACAGGGAACCGTGACTGTCCGGGCGAGGCGTGAAAGGGAATTCGCAATCATGTTCATAACAAACGAATTCTAATTCTTTGGAAAAGCTGTGGCAATGAAATCCACATCACTGACATGAATTGCAGCATAACTGATGATCCTCGCAGCCGTTTTGTGTCGAGGACCGGAGAGTCAGGGGATCAATCCTGCTTCGCCTTGGCTTTCTTCCCCTTTGCCTTGCCCCCGACCGGGGCGGCCTCTGCCGACGTGGCCGGAGTGTAAGGTCCGGTGCCAGTCGTGGCCCATTCCAGATCGGCGCGCACATTGGGTGTGCCCAGGTGAGGATCCTTGTGTTGCCGTGCGTAGTCCAACAGGGAGGTTCCCAGTTGCTTCACCGTGGCCCGGTGCGCGGGTTCGGCAAACACATTGTGCAATTCATCCGGATCGTTGTGCAGGTCAAACAGGCCCGGTGCCGCACCCGGAGCGACGATCAGCTTGAACCGGGAATTGAATGCGCCCATCCAGCCGTTGCCCGCACTTTCGCCGTCCTCATCGGCAGCGGCCGCACGCTGGCTGCCACCACCGATGCGGACGAAGGCGATGTCGTTCCAGCCGGAGGCCGGGCGTTTGCCGGTGAACAATGGCGAAGCATCACGGCCCTCGGTCTTCACCGGATCGGCGATGCCCATGAGCGACAACACCGTGGGTTTGAAATCAACGCTGCTCAACGCCTCGTGAACAACCGTTCCGGGTTTCACCGTGCCCGGCGCGCGCAGAATGAACGGGATGCGCGCGGAGGCCTCCATGGGAACGCCCTTGTTGTCGCGGCCATGCTCGCCGCACAAGTCGCCGTGGTCGGATGTGAACACAATCACGGTGTTGTCGAGCGCGCCGGTCTCCCGCAACGCAGCCATCATGCGGCCCACGTTGTCATCAATGCATTTGACCATGCCAAAGTAGAGGGCCATCTGCGCCTTGTTGAAACGGCCTGCCAGTGTGGCGGCATAGGGCGGGAGATTCTGGCCCTTCGACTGGGCGGTGCGCGGCTGCTGGAAGGGGAGGTTCAGATACATCGTGTCGTAGGGTGCGCGCACGGTGTTCGGCCCGTGGGGATCGGGGATGCTGACGACATAACAAAAGGGTTTGCCCTTGTTCCTGCGGATGAATTCGATGGCACGGTCCGCCAGGAAGTCCGTGGTGAAGGTCTTTTCATCGGCACCATCCAGCGCGTAGGTGGGCTCGCCCTTCGCATTGACGGCCCCCACACGCGGCCCCTTCTCATCTTCGACGAGCTTCTTGTAATGGCCGCGGTTGAACATGTAGCGGTTGTCCTCGAAACCGAACTTCCTTTCGGAAACGCTGATTTAATCTCCAGCTTTGTGTTGTTTGTTGGCGACGAGGTGT
>CAYQCZ010000273.1:0-6274 GCA_964415955.1 uncultured Verrucomicrobiota bacterium
TCGATGACGGGGCTGTTTGGATAACCGCCGTTGTGGCAGCGCATGCACAGCATGTTGTTCTCCTTGGGCAGGACAATCTTTGACGAATGCGGCTCATGGCAGTCCCAGCAGCGCACACCGGCATGGTGCATGCGGCTGCCCAGAAAGGACGTGAACTCGTAGTCCTCATCCCAGACCTGGCCGTCGGGATAAAAGATGTTGCTCTCATCAGGGATGCTGAGAACGAACTGATCATGGTATTTGTCACCGGGTTTGAAATCCCCGGTCAGTTCCATCCGGCGTGAATGACACGATCCACAGGTGTCGAACATCTGGTCCTTGGTGATTTTGACGATGGTGGGGTCGGCTCGTCCGCTGCCAATGTATCGTTTCTGCCACTCGGTGTGTGCCTTCATCGGGCCGTGGCAGGATTCACAACTGACGGACATTTCCGCCATGGTGGTGGTGTAGCTGTCCGTGACCGGATCGTAATTCTTGCGTGGACGCGTGTTGTGGCAGGCGGCGCACATGTTGTTCCAGTTCATCCCGCGGCCCGTCCAATGACCCCATTCGCCTGGCTGGCGGTCTTCATCGCCATACACATCAAACCATTCATTGCGATGAGGATCCCAGGCGACTTCCAACGTTTGGAACCTCCCCTTGCCGGCATCCACGAGGAACTGACGCAACGGATCGTGACCGATGATGCGATCCACCGGGTAAGTCTCGCGTTTCCCTTCAAACCCAAGCGTCGTCACTTCGGGCCTGCCCCCTTTGAGGGCCGCAGAACTGGTCTGTGTGCCATGCTTGAACTCCCTGCCCGGTTGGAACGCCTTCTGGTCCAGTTCAGGCTGGAAGGGGCGTTCCGCAAGTCCGTGATGCGATTGTTTCCATGTCTGGTATTCCCATGCATGACACTCCTGGCAGCTTGAAGACCCGCTGTAAGTTGCAAACACCGCCTGCTCTGATGGAAGCCGACCACTTCCAGCACCCGTGCCTGCGGGCTGAAGCGACTCCGCTGTATGCGTGGGTTTGCGCTTGTTCGTCGTCGGCGTGAACCACAGGAATGCCAGAACGATCAAACCACACGCGGCAGCACCCCAGGGCCAGAACAACCCACGGGGCGCAGTCACCACCCTGGGCGTTTCTGCTGGCTGCTGATGTCGTTTCTTGCGGCTGGCCATGGGCCGTGAAACTAACGTCTGCATTCACAGCGTCAAAGCGCTTTCCGGCCGGACGGATGGAATTGTTCAGAGTCTCATCAAGTCCGAGTGCAGGATTTACAAAGCTGCCGCCGGCCATAAGTTCAGAGCCGGCACGCATGAAACCGCTGAACGATCAGACAGAAGCTGTTCCCCCGTCCGCACTGCGGAAGGTGGCGCGTGTGGCTGTCTTCGGCCGGCGACCTTCGTGGACGCTGGTGCGGATTGCCGTTCTCGTGGTGGGGGCGTGGTTTGTGTTCACCTTTGTGCTGCTGCCGGTGAAGATCGAGGGGGCCAGCATGTTCCCACGCTGCAAGGAAGGTGAAATTCATGTGGTCAACCGGCTGGGCTACCTGCACCGCAAGCCGGATCGGTTTGACATCGTGGCGCTCTATCCGGTCAAGGACGGCGCAGTGCTGCTCAAGCGGATCATCGGCCTGCCTGGAGAAACCATTTCCATGAAAGAGGGCGTCGTTCACATCAACGGCTCACCCCTCAGCGAGCCTTATGTGCGGGGCCGGGCGAAATGGGAGGAGCATCCCCGGACGCTGGGCCCCACCGAATACGTGGTCATCGGTGACAACCGCGCCATGGAGCATGCCAGTCATTCACATGGTCATGCAGAGAGGTCGATGATCATCGGCAGGCTGTGGTTTTGATCTGATGACCATGCAAACATCCCTCTGGCAACGGCTTTTGATCGGGAGCAACCCACGCAGAACATGGCTGCGGCTGTTGATGCTCATCTGTCTTGCCGTCGCTTTCCTGACGGTGGCGGTGCCGGTCCGGGTTCAGGGCACAAGCATGATGCCCGCGTATGCCGATGGCAGGCTCCTGTTCGTGAACAAATGGGCGCCACGATTCGGCGGCTTGAAGCAGGGTGATGTGGTTGCCATCCGCTGGGCGGGTGACCGGGCGTGGCTGTTGAAGCGCGTGATCGCGCTGCCCGGCCAGCGGTTCGGCATCACCAACAATGTTGTGCATGTGGATGGTCAACCGCTTCAGGAGGATTATGCCCTGTGGGGTGGGCATGCATGGAATGTCCGTTCTCAAATGCTGGGTGAGGATGAATGCCTTGTCATCGGCGACAACCGTGCCATGCCGCAGGGCGAGCACGAGTTCGGGGCCGTCCGGTTGTCGCGCATCGTTGGAAAGCCTCTCTTTTGAAACCTGTCGCGATCATTCTCGCCGCCCTTGCCCTTGGCGCAACCCTATGGTGGGGATGGATGAAGCTCTTCCCGCCCGAAGAGGTGCTCATCCAGCGGCTCATCGACCGGACCGCGCAGGCCGCGTCCTTCGGCCCGGGCCAGGGCGAACTGGCGAAGCTCTCGGGAGCAAGCGCGCTCGCCAGCCTGTTCACCACCAATGCCGTGCTGAAGATCGATGCTGTTGGCGGTGATTTCAGCTCCATTCGCGGACGCGCGCAGATTCAACAGCTCGCATTGATGGCCAGGCAGCAGGCGGGAAGCCTTTCCGTGTCGTTCTCGGACGCGACCATCACACTGGAGCAGCCGGAGTCCGCCCGTGCCAACCTGGTTGTCACAGCCAGAGCCGAGGCAACGCGTGACCCCTACTACGGCGAATTGAAGCTTTCATTGGTGAAAACCGACGGACTCTGGCTCATCCATGCACTTGAATCTGTGCAGACAGTGCGGCGTGTGGAGTGAAGCAGGGTCTCATGCCTTTTTCAAAAGGCTGGCCGTGCTCTGCCGGCTGATGATTTCAGCGGGAAGGCGCTTGGTGGTCGGAGAACCACCCTTGATCAAGTCCATCATGGACTCGACTGCGGCGAGGCCCAGCCGGAATTTGGGCTGACGCACCGTGGTCAGCGGCACACGAAAGTGTTCCGAGGTGAGAATGTTGCCAAAGCCCATCAGTGAGAGGTGTCCGGGTATCTGGATGCCCTGCTGGAGGAGAATCTCGCCGGCCCCGATGGCCACCAGGTCATTGTGCGCCTGCACGGCGGTGGCTTCACACCGCTCGTCGAGCATCTGCAAAGCGGCCTTTCTGCCCTCCTCGATGGTGCTGCCTGCATGGAAGACGTTCCGCTCATCGATTTCCACCCGGGCTTCGATCAGCGCGCGGCGATAGCCTTCGAAACGCTCCTGCGCTGCGGGCGAGACTTGTGAACCCGTCAGGAAGGCGATCTTGCGGTGTCCCAGGTCCATCAGATACCTCGTGGCCGCCGCGCTGGCAGCCATGTCATCCGTCTCCACGCTGGCGAATTTTTCGCAAAACAAGGCACGGTGACCGAGGATCACCGTGGGGATTTTGTGCCGCAGCAAATCCTCATAGGCGGAGGCCGCAGGGTTCAATCGATACACCGGCGTGATGAACATGCCGTCCACACGGCGCGCCAGGCAGCGGCGGATGAACTGCTCCTCCCTGGCCGGGTCGTTCAAGCTGTGCCCGATGAGCAAATCGTAGCCCAGTTCCTGGCAGCGCTGCTCGATGGCCATCACCATGCGGGCGAAGATCGGGTTGACCGTTGTCGAAATGAGCAGGCCAAACATTCTCGAACTGCTGTAGCGCAGGGATCTCGCATGGGTGTGCGGCACGTAACCCATTTCATCCGCCAGGGCACGGATGCGCGCCTTCGTGGCTCCGGAGATGTCCGGCTCATCGCGAAGGGCTTTGGAAACCGTCATGACGGACACGTCCGCCCGCGCCGCGATGTCCTTCAATCGAATCATATCATTCCTCAAACATTGGAGCCGCTCCAACTGAGCTTCTGTCGCAGCGTGCTGAAGAAGCTCTGCCCGTTCAGTCTCAAGAGGCACAACTCCCTCCTGCTGCGGCGGATGAGCACCGTGTCGCCGGGGTGCAGCGTCGTTTCCACCTGTCCGTCGGCGGCCAGCAGGGTTTCGGGCCTTGGTGCGATGGCTTTGACGGTGATCCGGGAGTCCATGCTGATGACCACGGACCTGTTGGAGAGCGTGTGCGGGCAGATGGGGGTGATCGTGAAAACACTGGATGACGGGCTGACGATCGCCCCGCCTGCGGACAACGAATAGGCCGTGGAACCCGTGGGAGAACTTACGATCAACCCGTCGCAGCGGTATCGGGTCAGCAGTTCATCATCCACACGGACTTCGAGTTCGATCATGCGGGAACCCGCGCCGCGGCTGATGACGAAATCGTTCAGGGCGGACTGGGCATTGCGCCCGGCCATGGCGCCGCTGGAGGCCTCAATGAGGGGCCGTCGGTCAATTTCAAACTCACCCCGGAAAACCCTTTCAAGCGCCTGCTTCATCTGGTGGCTTGGCACTGCGGTCAGGAATCCGAGACTGCCCAGATTGATGCCCAGCATTGGCGTCCGGGAACCGGCGACATCCCGCGCCACCCGGAGCATGGTGCCATCGCCACCGAACACGAGAAGCAGGTCGCATTTCCGGGCCAGGGCGCCCGCGTTCTGAACAACCGGCACGTCAAGACGCCCCACGCCCGCGGTCACGACATCGGCCATCACGTTTCTTCCCGTGGCAGTGATGAGAGCCATGGCCTTGCGGACGCAGGATCGCGCGGCACTCTTGTCTGCATTCGCCACGAGTCCTATGCATCTGATGCTATGCGCCCTGTTTTTCAATCAATGCCAGAAATTCAATGTTGCCCGCCGGACCGGGCAGCGGTGATTCAGTCACGCCCCGCCATGTGAGTCCAGACTGTTTGGCTACAAACGCCTGCACCTCGGCCAGAACACGCTCATGAACGGCCGGATCACGGATGACCCCCCCGCCCTTGTCCACTTCGGCCTTGCCCGCCTCGAACTGCGGTTTGATCAAGACCAGCGCCCTCCCACCCGGCTTGACAAGGTTCATGACCGGCAGCAGCACCTTTGTCAGTGATATGAAGGAGCAATCAATGACTGCCATGTCCACGCATCCATGTGCTTCGGGAAGATGTGAGGGGCAGAGATGCCGCGCATTGACGCGCTCAACCACCGTGACGCGTTGATCATTCCGCAGTTTCCATGCCAGCAATCCCCTGCCCACATCCACCGCCACGACATGCGCCGCTCCGTGCTGAAGAAGGCAGTCGGTGAATCCCCCGGTCGATGCACCCGCATCAACGGCTGTGAGACCGTCCAGACGGGTCATTCCAAAGTGATGCAATGCGTGTTCCAGCTTGTGGCCGCCCCGGCTGACGTATTTTTCCGGTGCATCAAGTGTGATGAGATCGCCGGCACGGGCCGCGTCACTGGCCTTCCGGGCTGGCTGGCCATTGATCCGGACCGTGCCGGCCAGGATGGCCCGCCTGGCCTTTTCACGGCTGTCACAAAGACCGCGATCCACCAGTGCCTGATCCAGCCGCCCCATATCAGGTGAGCTCTGGTTGGAAAAGTCCCGTGCTACTTCCGCCCTGCAAGGGAGGCCGTGACATCGCGGAACGCGAAGAGGAACATGTCGTTTTCACCGACGATGCGCTGAATGATCTGGGACAGGCTGGAAAGGTCCGCCGGATTGATGACGGCGTGAACGCTTTGAACGAAGGCCTGCTTGGGGTTCATGGTTTCCAACGATTCGCCTATCAGAAAAAAAGTGCTGTGACGACGCTGCATCATCGGCAGCGTCTGGATGTATTGCAGGGTTTGATTTCCACCCAGACCCGATCCTGCGAAACGCTCTTCGGTCACGACCACCTGATACGGCACCTGGCCGTATTTGCCGGGGAAATCTTCGTGGCTGATGACCAGATGCACCTTGTAACCAAGTTCGGTCAGGGCGGACTGGGCCGCCCCGGTGTATTCAGGGTTGGAGAGCACCAGCAAGGCCGGCTTGTCGTCGGCACCGAGTATTTCGAATTCAACAGCCATATCAGATCTTCAGTTTGAGCGTGGGAGGTCCGCTGGGACCTTCCTTCTTTTCCACTTCCTTCTTGAGAGCCAGGTTGGTGACTTCCGATGTCATTTCGCCACGGGCCTTCTTGATGTTGTCGATGGATCGCGTGGTCACCCCCTTCTTGCTGCAATAAAGAACGGCGTTTTCCTCGGTGATCTGCCCATTTTCAAAGGCCTCGATGCAGGCCTGGTCGAAGGTGCACCAGCCGAAGGGACGGCTTGCCGTGATGATGTCATAAAAGGTGGCGCCCTCCTT
>CAYQCZ010000274.1:0-3659 GCA_964415955.1 uncultured Verrucomicrobiota bacterium
ATCACTGCCGCCAGTGCTGCCATCTTCCCCGGCCGGGCTTATACCGTGGCCGCCACCGGAATCTCCGGTTCCTTTGATCTGATCTCCTTCGCTTTCTCCCTTTCTCTCGAGACCTTTTATTTGCAGGTAGGTGACGCTTTTGTGGCAGAGGCCAGCGGAGTAGAAATTCAATACGATCCTGCCGGACCGGCCAAGCAAACCTTGGTGGTGATCGCGACTGGTGACATCACCTTCACTCCGTTAAATATTCACGCGCAGTTTGAGAATCTGGAGATCCGGACTGATGGGTTTGGCTTTGACACCTTCCTGATCGAATACACCGGCGAGGTGAGCATTGGCGGGATTCTTAAGTTTGGCGGCGTGGGAATACAGATCACCGAGTTTGATGTCACCTACGGCGAGCAGTTGCAGTTCACCGGATCGATCACCGTATTCGCCGCTTCAGCTGCCTTGTTCCCGAACAGCAATGCCTTCAGTGCCACGGTGACAGGAGCCTCTGCGACCTTCCAATTCGACGCCTCGGGCAATTTCGAGAGCCTTGTTTTTCATGTGGACAGCCTTCTGCTTTCGTTGAGCCAGTATCTGGATATCGAAGCGGCTGATTTCACTTTGGACACGGGGGCTGAAGACGCAGAATACGTGGTGCAGTTCGGGCTGATCTCCGCGACCTTGAAGCTGCCGGTGTTGACCATTGGAGGTGAGGCCAGAAATTTTGCCATCACTGGAGATGGCACCTTCGTCGCCCTCGCTAATTTCGGCGTCGGCTTTGAATTCGATTCTACCGGGGCTGGAGGCAAACTTGGTCTTCCGGCTTGGTTGCCTTCGGGGGGCGTTGCCATCGATCTCACCTGGCCAGACATTGCCGCCGATCCGGCCAATTTCCAACTGGACCTTTCGGTCAATTTGCAGGGAACCATTCCTGGCACGGAGCTGTCGCTGCAGGGGTTTGTCAAAAACCTGATCATTGATATTGGCAAGTTGGTGGCCGGAGAGTTCCCGATTGTTGGACTTGGTTCGGTTGGTGTCCAAGCTGGGGGCAAGATATTCGGCAGCGCCTTCCAAGGTGGGCTATTTCTGGCCATCCTCAAACTTGATGCCGACGGGAAGGAGATCGACACCGGGGACTTGAACACCCCGGTTCAAACCTATGTTCTCTACGGTGGCGTTACCGGCACCTTGATCGTCGCCGGTTACGGCGGGTTTGCGTTCCGTCTGGGATTGTCCCAATTCGGTCCACTTCAAGGTTACGTTCAGGCGGTGGTCCCCATCCCGGTGACGGGCAAGCTCGGCTTTGCTATAACCGGGCTCCGTGCAGGCATCACCTTTGGCGTGCCGCTTCCCTCCATCGAAGATGCGCGTGATTTGGCAACTGATCCCGGGTTCAAGACCTCCGATGAACTGACTTTGGCTCAGTGGAGTGGACGCGTTCGCCAGGGTGTCGCAGCCCAGTTGGAGATTTTCAAGCAACTGCAAACCGATCCGTTGCAGGCACCTTTCACCGCTTTGAAACAGGTCGCCCGTTTTGAAGGTGGCGGCTCCATCATCAATCTCTACGTCTCGGCGGCAGCCTTTGAACTCAAGGGGGATGTCATCTTCAGCACGGATGGCAAGCTGCTGATCCGGGGTGATCTGACCCTGGGCAGTGTGTTCAAGGTGCGAGGCAATCTCTTCTTCGACGTGAGTGATGTGCTGAATCCCAACGGACCGCAGGTGACTGTTCTGGGTTTGGTTCAGGTGCCGGCACTGACCAAGGTTGTGACCATCTTTGGAGGTGTGCATTTTGAATACGGTGAGGGTGGTCCTGCTGGTGAGGATGTCTCCTTGCTGGCGCAGTTCTACAACTACTTTGAATTCGACACCATTGGGCAGGACGGCAATTTCACCGACCCAACCACCGGGCAGGTGGTGAACACGGTGAATCCTCTGGACAGCGAGTTGGAGGATTTCCGCTTCCTGCTGACGGGAGGTGTGGAAATCAGTGCCCTGGGCCTCCTGACTCTGAGCATCGAGGGGTCCGCTGAAATCGAGTTCTCGCCGGTCAACAAAACCATCGATGTGGCCGTGGAGGGGAAGGTTCGTTTGGAACCTTTTGGCGCGGATTTGATCGGGCTGGCTGGTAATTTCCACATGAAGGAAAACGAGGAGAATCCGGACGCAGTGGATGTGTGGGGAGCGTTTGCCCTCAAACCGGCCGACATCACACTGCTGGATTCTGTGGGCATAGCGGCTGACATGGTAG
This sequence comes from uncultured Verrucomicrobiota bacterium, assembly GCA_964415955.1. Classification (GTDB taxonomy): domain Bacteria; phylum Verrucomicrobiota; class Verrucomicrobiia; order Limisphaerales; family CAYQCZ01; genus CAYQCZ01. The sequence goes on from CAYQCZ010000274.1 coordinate 2,240, forward strand.
CGGTGCTACGCATCAACAACACAGGGGTGGAGCATACGGAGCTGCTGACGATACCAGGCACATCCGACCCCGTGGAGTTCGCGATTGCGCCAAACTCCCTCAGTGTGTTGATCGATGGTTATTTCACCTTCAGTCACGGAGGCGTGGAGTGGTTTAGTCTTGCGGGAACGATGGTGGCCAGCTGGCAGTCTTCTGGTGAACCCGGAGGCGGTGTTTTGCCGGTGCTGAACGTATTGGTGGATGGCACGGTGAAATTGGGTCCGGGAACCGACCCGTGGGTGCAAGCGGATGTAACCGGTTACCTGCAGCTTTCCATTGATGGCATTGCAGCTTTGCTCAGTGTGGATCTGACCACGGCAGAGCAGTTCACGAGGGCGGGTGTCGATATCAACGCCTCGTTCGTGATGCTTCTCAACACCACCGGGAACACGGTCACCTACGAGATACCCACGGAGTTTCCGGCCGTTCAGGGCACCCGGAATGTTGTTCTACCCAGAGCCCCACCGGCCGCTGATGGAACCATACCCGAGACAGGAAGCGCCTACTTCCTGATCCGGGCCATCGGAACCTTGAAGGTCTTGGATTATTATGAACTGGCAGGAACCGCTGATCTGTTGGTCGATGCCGATGGCATCAATGTGCGGTTCCATGGAACGCACAGACTGACGGTCGCCGACACATTGATCTATGAATTCAAGGCAGTGGGTGGCCTGCGGCTCAATGCTTCGGGTTTTGCAGCTGCGGTTCTGTTGACTGCGAATGGTGAAGCTTCCGTGCCCGGAGCAGGATTTGGCTTTGAAATGAACGGCACTTTCCGGATCGAGGCGAATACCACCGGAGCCGATGTGGATGTGGAGGGAATCACACTTGCAGGGGAGGGCGGTTCCTACTTCCGGATCACATTGGATGGAACTTTCTCCGTGGGCCCCTTGGCGATCGAAGGCCATCACCGGCTGGAGGTTGGTGTGGAGGACATCAAACTGACGCTGGATGGCTCGCTGCATGTCGGTGGGGGCACGGGGGATGGCGCTTGGACTTTGTTTGAGTTCGATGTGGATGGCGTGTTGAGCATCACGCCGGACGGAGTCGCTGGCATTTTCAATATTTATCTGGGTGATGGCTTCCATCCACCGGAATGGTTCGCGCTGGATGCGACATTCAAGCTGGGCATTAACACGACCGATAGGCCGCTGGCAGATGTCCCGGCGTTCTTTGGTGCCCGGATCTTCGCTACGGGCACACTATCCATCGCTGGCAAGATCCAGATGGCAGGGACATTTGATTTCGTCCTCTCCCCGACGCTCGTGACCGTGGCTGCGGACGTTTCCTTCGTGCTGCAGCATGGTGGCAATGTTTTGTTCGAGTTTGAGACTGAATTTGAACTGGAGTGGACCTCGGTCTACACCTTCCAGTGCCGGCG
>CAYQCZ010000274.1:3669-6236 GCA_964415955.1 uncultured Verrucomicrobiota bacterium
GGGCTTCGAACTGGCGGCCTCGTTTGCGCTGCAGATCAATACCACTGGCGTGCAGCATGGAAACCTCGAGGCAGGAGTTTATGCCCGGATCCGGGCTGATGGATCTCTCACGGTGTTAAATGCCCTGGCCATGGAGGGAACCTTTGATCTGGAGGCGACCCTGAACGGCATATTGATCAGTGGCGCTTTCACCATGACGACAAAAGTGGGTGACGTTGCGTTTTTTGAACTCCAAGGACAGGCTGATTTCGAGCTGACCATCTTCGGATTGAAAGGACGGGCTACGCTCGGAGTCCAAGACGGTGGAGATCACTCGTCAGAGTTCGGCTTCTCTCTGGGTGCGGATGCTTCGTTCCTCCTTGAGTTCAATACGGGAATTGGTCCTGCTTTCGTGGGTGGCGTGGAACTTGATCCCTTCAGTTCCCGGGTCACCATCAGTGGCAGGCTGGAGCTGCCTGGACTCAATCTGGACGGGTTCTTCACTTACCGCACTTCAGGGCTCAGCCTAGCCGTGGAGGTGGATGCCCATCTGAACCTTGGTCCGCCAGGATTGACTTTGCTCAGCTATGCCGTGGATGGCGGGCTGGAGATTGATCTGTCCGGTATTGCCGGCGTTTTGAATCTTGAGCTGGACGCTGGTTCGGCTCTGGACGGCATCTTTGCGGCCACGCTGGAAGCGACGTATCGTGCCGAGATCAATACCGGACATGAGCGAACCATCGCGGGGGAGACTCTGGAAGCTGGTTCTTACGCACGGGTGCGGGCCGATGGAAAACTGGTTCTGGCAGCAGGCCCCAGCGAGTTCTTGACCGGCTTTTTCTTGGAAGGGCATTTCTATCTCTCGATCGATTCAGAGGGGGTGAAGATGGAGGCATTTGCCTCCCTCAATATCGCCGTGGCCGGCCAGACGATCTATACCGAGTCGATTCAGGGGCATCTCCACTTCGGTCGGGACGGACTCAAGGCTGAGCTTGCCTATACTTTCTCAACCGGCTTTGACATCTCACATCTTCCTGAGATCGGTAACATAGGAGAAACCGGTATCCGTTTCACCGGACAGGCTGTGTTCCAGATCGACACGGCTGCTGGCATCTACGGACGGCTGGTCACTCATGGCGGCGAGATGATTCTGACGGTTCTCGGGGAGGAGGTTCTGCGCATGGGCGGCTCCTACTCCTTTACGGCGTATCAAGGCGCGATCGTCATCGAAGTAAATTCCACCCTCACATTGGGGACTGCGAACCAGCCCCTGATGACATGGAAGGCGCAGGGTGCGATGCGGATCGGTATCTCGGGTCTGCTCGCAAGCATCCAGTTGAGGGAAACGGCAGGTGCGCAGTTCGCCGGGAACGGTTTCAGTTACAACATCGAGGCCTGGCTCGAGGTGAATTTCACCGCCCAGGCGGCGACGGCGATCGGGTCAGTGGCTGTAGATTTCCCGGTCGGTCCATTTGTTCGTATCCGTGGTGAAGGCGGCCTCCACCTCTTCCTGCTCGGCGAAAAGGTGGCCACCCTTGAGGGCAGCTTCATAATCCAACGTCGCCTGGATGCGTTTCTTATCGCTGCTGACGGTTTGATGAAGCTGCAGTTGGCTGGTCAGGACATCCTGAGCTTCGGGGCCAAGGGTGCCTACTGGATCACCGACATGGGTGAAATGGCTGGCGAACTGGAAGCCTCATTTGCTGCCGGCTCTCTGGTATCTGCTGGTTTGGGTTTCGATCTGCAAGCATTTGCAGGGCACAAAGGTCGCGTTGAGTTCAACTTTTCCTCTTCCAATGTGGTCCTTCCTGGACAGGTTACAGTGACTCCCGGTTTCCGGCTCCAATTTGAGGGAGCGCTCTCGGTCTCCGGGTTGGAACTCTCCGGAAGCTTTGATTTCTTGATCGCGCCAGACCGGTTCCACGTGGCTGTTGACGCCACCTTGCATCTAAAGATCGGACAGCAGACGCTCTTCTTCTTTGATGCAGATGGGGCCTTGGAGATCGTTGCGGAAGGAATTGCCGGCGTGCTTGACCTGACTTTGGATCTACCCTCATCGGGAACATTACTGTCGGCGCTCGGGCTGGAGTTGAACGCTTCCTTTGCGATGCAGGTCAACACCACGACCACGACCAGGCTGGGTGTCGCTCCGATGACCGCTGATGTTCTGGCAGATGGAACGTTGAAACTGCGACCCGGAGGGATTGATACCTTTGAGCTGACGGGCACGTTTGCGTTGAGTGCCAGCGCTCAAGGTTTCCAGATGTATGCCATTGCTCAGGTGAGCTTGGGCGGTCTGGCCACACTTTCGGTGAATGGATACCTCGACATCACCTCGGCGGGTGTGGTGGGAGTTCTCCAATTGGGTGGTGGGACAGCGCAATCCATCAACGGCATCGGTTTCACCATCTACGGGGTGAGCTTGATGGAGATCAACACCACCGCCACAGCTCGGACCATCAACGGCTACGTCATCGACACGGTGACGGGGGCGCTTTCAGGATTGCAGCCGGTAACATTGGCTGCGGGCACCTCGCGGGTTGCCATTGGTGGGTCCCTCACTCTTCGCAACAGTTTTGAAATCAAGG
>CAYQCZ010000275.1:0-6230 GCA_964415955.1 uncultured Verrucomicrobiota bacterium
GCCGCCACCGGCACCAGTCCCATTGACTGGCTCAAGCGCGAACGGATCAACCAGGCCAAGAAGCGACTCCTGGAGACGGACGACACCATCGCCGAAATCGCCGACGCCACCGGCTACTACGACCAGTTTTATTTCAGCCGTGACTTCAAGCGCATGACGGGCCTGCCGCCCACGGCCTATCGGGCACGCGAGCGCGCCCACATGCGCCGCAGTGCCGAGGGTGAAGCCTGATCCGGCGGTTCGGCATCGGGTTTTCAGATGGGAATGTTTAGCCGGTGATTCCCAAAACGCCCTTGCACCGCCCTGGTGCTTCTGAAAATCTCCGCGGCTTTATGGCACACATAAAGTTGCATATTCCGGGTCCGGTGGAGGTCAATGAACGCACATGGCAGGCCTTTCGCACGCCGATGGTTGGTCACCGCAGCCAGGCCTTCAAGGATTTGTATGCCAAGGTTCAGCCCCAGCTTCAGACGCTTCTTTCCACCAAGCAGCTCGTCTATCTCTCCACCTCCAGTGCCTGGGGGGTGATGGAAGGAGCGATCCGAAACCTCGTCAGGAAGAAAGTGCTCAACTGCATGTGCGGGGCCTTTTCGGACAAGTGGCTTGATGTTTCCCAACGCTGCGGCAAGGAGGCTGAAGGCCTTCAGGTGCCATGGGGTTCACCCATCCGCGCCGAGCAGATCGACAGGAAGCTGGCGACCGGCCAGTTCGACGCGCTGACGCTCATCAACAATGAAACCAGCACTGGCGTCATGAGTCCGCTGGCTGAAATCGCGGCGCTCAAGGCGAAGTATCCCGATGTCATGTTCATCATCGATGCCGTGAGTTCGATGACGGCCGTGCCCATCGGTTTCGATTCGCTCGGCATCGATGTGCTGCTGGCGGGCACGCAGAAGGCGTTTGCGCTGCCGCCCGGCCTGGCGGTGTTTGTCTGCTCTCCGGCCGCGCTGGCCAGGGCGCAGACCATCAACGACCGCGGTTATTATTTCGATTTCATCGAATTTCAGAAGAATGCGGAGCAAAGCATGACGCCTAGCACCCCGAGCATCTCCCATGTGTATGCGCTGTCCAGCAAGCTGGATGAGTTCTTCGAGGAGGGACTTGAGAATCGTTATGCCAGGCATTTGAAACTGGCTCACCAGACCCGCGCCTGGGCGGCGAAGCATGGATTCGAACTGTTTCCCGACAAGGGGTTTGAATCCGTCACCCTCACCTGCATCAACAACGGTGCCAAATCCGGCGGACGCGTCGTGGATGTGACCAAACTCCAGAAACTGGTCAAGGAGCAGGGTTTCCTGATCGATGGCGGCTACGGGAAGATCAAAGGCACCACCTTCCGTATTTCGAACATGGGAGATGAGACCGAAGCCAGCATGGCGGTGCTTTATGACGCCCTGGATCAGGCCATCGCCAGACTATGAAGCCCGGGGGCAACCGGGCTGTGCGTGTCGTGAAGGGTCCAACTCCTTGATGCAAAAGCGGGTGCGCAGGTTAAATCAGATTGCACCGGAGTGGAGAATCCTTCAAGACTAGCCCTGTCACACCGAGCAGCGCGGCAACTCAACGGCATTGATGAAGATCACCCATCTTGATCTAGGCGAATACAAGCCGTTCCTGCATTCGCCCACTGTAGGAGCGTGGAGGTTTGAGAAGAAACTTCCGCTGAGCACCGATTCCGGAAAAATCCGGCTGATTGCCGTTGGTGTGGGAGGCGCTTTTTCCGGCAAGATGTATCAATCCAACTTCATCGTGATCAAAGGCTCCACCGTGCTTTTTGTGGACCTTGGCTCCAAGACCACGATGAAACTGGCGGAGTTTGGACTGTCCGCCCACAGCGTGAAAAACCTGCTGATCACCCATTCGCATGCGGATCATATTGGCTCGCTGGAGGAGGTGGCTTTGAAGCGGCGATACGAGGCGCCTTTCATCGAAATGCCCAAGGGCGCGGATGAAGCCCCGCCGGACTATTTCAAACGCATCATGACCGCTCGGAATGCCGGTCATTTCAGGCCCACGCTTTTTGTGCCCTCCAGTTATGAGCGCATTCTCTGGGACTGGTCCTTGCGGGGCGGGCTGGCCTACTCGGAGGTTATTGCCTTTCCCGAGCCCAAGGCGGAAATGTCCCTGGAGCATTACTTCAAGATTGTCCATCCCAGGAAGCTGCACGATCCACCGGTGGACACATGGGAATTCACCGTCAAGGGCGAGAAGCCCGAAGATGACCTGGTCATCCAGACGCACCGGACGAATCACATTCCCGACAGCGCCGCCTGTGTGGAGGACAGCTTTTACACCACGGGCTTCAACATAGAGGGGCGCATCATGGTGTCAGGCGACACAAAGTTTGACTTGGAGACCTTGACCTACTTCGGGGAGAAGGCGGAGGTGGTTTTCCATGATTGTCAGCACTTCCCTGGCGGTGTGCATGCCAGTTACATGCAGCTCAAGGAACTGCCCGAAAGCCTCCGAAACAAGATGATCCTCTACCATCTGTCCGATGGCATGCTGGACATCGATGTCAAAAAGGATGGTTTCCTTGGTTTGATGGAGGCCGCGCCCGTGGCTTACGACTTCTGAACACCGGGCGGCCGGAGTCACCGGCCAAGTGCAGCATCTCTACCGGCTGAATCCAGCTCCAGCCACTGACCGGGCATCAGGTTTTCCTGTCGATACCCTCCGATTCTGACCCGCACCAGGCGGAGCGTGGGATGGCCGATGGCCGCAGTCATGCGCCGCACCTGACGGTTTTTCCCCTCCACGAGTTCCATGGCGATCCATGCGTCCGGGACATTCTTGCGGAAACGGATTGGCGGATGGCGGGGCGGCATCTCGGGTTGCGGGTTCAGCAACCATGCCCGGCAGGGCAGGGTTTTCCGTCCCTGCACCATCACGCCTTGCTGCAAGGATCGCAGGCTGGAGTCATCAGGGATTCGTTCCACCTGCACCCAGTATTCCCGTTCATGGGCGGATTTCGGATGGAGCAGTCGTTGATTCAGGCCGGGTTCATCACTGAGCAGCAGCAAACCCTCGGAGTCGGCATCCAGCCTCCCGATGGGGTAAACGTCTCGAGGGAAATGGAACTCCGCCAGCGTCCGGTGGCCCGAACCATCGGCGGTGAACTGGGACAGCACGCCGTAGGGTTTGTTAAAGGCGATCAGCATTGTTCATGTCTCTGGCGGCTGCCATGCGGACAAGAGATATCTGGCAATGGCTCAATGATGCAATCTTCGGCGGGGTTCTGACCGGTGAAAGAAACTTTTCAGCATGGACCGTAAATGTCCCACCCCCTGTGCGAATCTCATGCGCATGAAAGACAACCCGGACATGAACATCACAAACCAGATTGAAATCAGCTTCGGGGGGCACCCCGATGTCGTGAGGACGCGACACCAGCGCCAGACGCGGGTGGAGCGGGCGCGATGGTGGTTCCGGCGCATGCACGAGGTGGTGGAACAGGCGGTGGACTGGAATGTGCCCCCTCCTCCCCGGCCTGAGCAGACTTTCCTGGACCTGCGCCGCCCCGACCTGCCTGAAGCAGCCTGAATCTTCCATCCATCCTCCGGTTGGGGAACCCCGGGTGCCATGGGCCGTGATTGCAGACATGCAATTGCGGCCCTTTTTCACCGGCTTTTGAAGTTTGCCACAGGGCAGGGCATGGCTTAGAACTCCCGTCCCGCTGAGGCGGACACTATGAAACGGCTCGATGTTGAAATCTATGATACGACCCTGCGCGACGGTTCGCAGGGCGAAGGCGTCAATTTTTCCGTGGCGGACAAGCTTCGCATTGCGGAAAAGATCGACGCCTTCGGCATTCAATACATCGAGGGCGGCTGGCCGGGAAGCAACCCCAAGGACATGGAGTTTTTCGCACAGGCGGCCCGGCGCAAGTGGCGTCATGCGAAGATTTCCGCCTTCAGCATGACCCGCAGGAAGGGGGTGGCGGTCGAGAACGATGAGTTGATGCGCAACATCCTGGAGGCTCGCACCCCGGTGGTGACGATAGTGGGCAAGACATGGCTTCTGCATGTGACGGAAGTGCTGCGTGCCAAGCCGGATGAGAACCTGGCCATGATCGGCGACACCATCCGTTACCTCAAAGACCATGGAAAGACCGTCATCTACGATGCGGAACACAGTTTCGATGGCTATGCCGACGAACCCGACTACGCGCTGGCCACATGGCAGGCGGCAGAAAAGGCTGGAGCGGACTGCATTGTGCTCTGCGACACCAACGGCGGGCGTCTGCCCCGGGAGATCGCCAGCATCACTTCGCTCGCGAAATCCAAGTTGAACACGCCCATCGGCATTCACACCCATGATGATTGCGGCTTCGGCGTGGCCAATGCCATTGCTGCAGTCGAGGCGGGTGCCATGCAGGTGCAGGGCACGGTCAACGGCATCGGTGAACGGACGGGCAACTGCAATTTGATCAGCGTCATGCCGACGCTCGAGCTGAAAATGGGCCTGCGTTGTCTTCCCGGCAGGAACATGCCCAAGCTCAGGGAATTGTCCGAGTTTGTGAATGAGGTGGCCAACCTCAGGCACGACCCGCGCGCACCGTGGGTTGGGCAGACTGCATTCGCTCACAAGGGCGGCATGCATGTTCACGCCATTGACCGCGTCTCCCGCAGCTATGAACACATCAACCCGGAGGCCGTGGGGAATTTTCGGCGTGTGCTGGTCAGTGACATGTCGGGCCGCACAAACATCCTGCTCAAGGCCGCCGAGCTGGGTTTCAAGCTGGACCCGAACGCTCCGGAGACGCGTGAGATCACGGTCAAGGTCAAGGAACTGGAAGGGCAGGGGTTTGAATACGAAGCCGCCGAGGCATCCCTGTTTCTTCTGATCCGGGGCATTCTCGATCACAATCCGGAACTGTTGTTCACCGTGGATGATTTTCACGTGTCGATGCGCGGCAACCGCGCGCTTTCCACCAATGAGGCCACCGTGAAGGTGCGCGTGGGCAGTGAGGTGCATCATGAAGTGGCGGATGGAGACGGCCCGGTGAACGCGCTCGATGGGGCTTTGCGCCGGGCTCTCGGCAATTCCTTCCCAAAGCTCAAGAAAGTCCGGTTGACCGATTACAAGGTGCGCATTCTGGACGGAGTTGCCGGAACAGGCGCAAAGACGCGGGTCTTGATTCAATCGACCGACGGTAAACGCGAATGGGGCACGGTTGGCGTCAGCGAAAACATCATTGAGGCAAGCCTTCAGGCCTTGGTGGACTCCATGGAATACGCGCTGCTGAGGAAATGATTGACGTATATACATCATGATGTATATATGCCAGCTATGAAACGGGGAGTGAAATACACCGATTCTCAAAGTTCTGAGGGAGCGATGAAGGATCAGATGGCACCATTGTCTGGATCCTCCGGCATGGTCCGGACCCAAATCTACCTCAGCCGGGAGGAGCATGCCTTCGTGCAGGCCGAAGCAGCGCGGTTGGGAGAGCCCATGGCTGCGATTATCCGCTCGTTCATCGATGAAAAGATGCAGCTTCCCGAAGAGGCTTGGACTGACAATCCGATGTTGCGGCCCACGCCTGTGGACCCCGGATTTGAGATGCCGGCCGATGCCGCCATCAATCACGATCACTATCTCTCAGGCGCCCCCAGGAAATGGATCAAAGTCCGGGGTAGCTGGGTGGAAGCCCCTCCGCTGCCTGCGGACTACTACGAGAACGAAACCAGCTACGCGGCTTATCATGAGCACGTGCGCCAACTTGAATCCATCGGATGAGGAGTCCGGTCTTTTTGGATGCCTCGTTCTGGATCAGTTACCGGGATGAACGGCAGGAGTTTCACGAACGTGCCAGGGAGGTTCTCATCCGTCTCGTGCGTGAGAGGGCCAGCTTTGTCACGACATTGCCTGTGTTGTGTGAAATACACGCCTATTTCTCGCGGTCCAGACTCAAGAAACGTGTGGTGATGGATGATTTGTTCAGCAACCCCATAGTGGAAATCATCGAGATTTCGCCTCGTGACCAGTCGGACGCACTGGCGCTTCTGCGCAGCCATCTGGACAAGAATTACTCCCTTTGCGATGCATTGTCCTTCGTGGTGATGCGGCGGCTGGGCATCCATCAGGCGCTTGCCTTCGATGATCATTTTCGCCAGATCGGCGGGGTGGACGTTCTCAACTGACCTTTGACATGATCGAAATCCCAAAAGCCTACGAACCGCAGTCCGTCGAGGACAAATGGTATGATTACTGGGTGAAGCAGGGCT
>CAYQCZ010000276.1:0-6190 GCA_964415955.1 uncultured Verrucomicrobiota bacterium
GCACCAGCACATGCCGATGTTTCACATGGAGCATTGCGTGTTTTGCGCGTTTCTATCGAAAGGCAGGGACTACCGCGACTGCGGGCGACCGTGCGACCGCCATGATGTTCGCCTGAGGGACCGCGTGGGCATGGAGCATCCGCTGAAGGCCGATGCCGGCTGCCGCAACACCGTTTTCAATGCGCGTGCGCAGACGGGTGCGGAGTTCGCCGCGCACCTGATGGCCCTTGGGGTGCGGCGGTTCCGTGTGGATTTTCTCAATGAAAGCACGGAGGAAGTCGCACGCACGATCTCCAGCTACCGCCGGCTGCTGCGCGGGGAGATCACCGGCCAGGAACTCTGGCGGGAGTTGAAGCTGGTGAATCAACTGGGCGTCACCCGCGGTCAGCTGGACCGGGCGGAGACGCGGCAGGTGCAGCCCAAGTCATGAGTGGTTTCCCACTGCAGAAGCCCTGGTGAACACGCACCCCACCTCTCTCACGATGACACGGCTTGGCCGCTTCATGCAGGGCCTGGGATCGGCCGTCGGACTTATCGCTGCAAACGGGCTCTTCACCCTGTTGTCTGTTCCGCTGGCGCTGCATTTCCTCGAGCGGGAGGAGTTCGGGTTGTGGGTCTTGATGCTCCAGATCGTCGGCTACTTCCACCTGATCGACCTGGGCATGAATTCCGCGGTGACCCGGCTGTTGATCGACCACAAGGACCGGCCGAACGACGGCAGTTATGGCGCGTTGATCGTGAGTTCGTGCATGGTGTGCGGTTTGCAGGGGTTGTTCGTGCTGGGAATGGGCCTGCTGCTTGCAGAGGATCTGGCACTGGCTCTGAATGTGAATGTCGAGCTCATGGGCGACTTCACCGGGCTCATGGCATGGAATTGCGCCCTGGCGGCGGGGAGCATGTGGCTTCGGCCCATGCACAACATTCTTTATGCGCACCAGCGGCTGGACATCATCAACCATGCTCAAAGTGCCGGCCTGGTGTTGAATTATGCCGTGATGTGGGCCGCCTTCTCCATGGGTGCCGGCGTCTTCAGCCTGATGTGGGGCATGACCGTCTCGTGGCTGCTGACACAGGCCATGATCGTTTGGAGCGCCTCCGGTCTGCTGCCGGCCCGCAGCGGCTGGCGCAAGCCGGAGTGGAAACTGTTCACCGGCGTGTTCCATTTTGCGAAGGACCTTTTTCTGGTTCAGGCTGGGATCCAGATGATGGATGCCAGCCAGTTGATTGTGATCACCCGCACGATGGGACTGGAGGCGGCCGCATTGTGGTCGGTGGGAACGAAGGCCTTCCAAATGGTGGCCCAGATCCACCAGCGACTGCTGGGCGTGGCCACGCCGGCGTTGTGCGAGATGATCGCCCGCAGTGAAATGGAACGGCTTCGCAAGCGGTTCACTGACATGGTCTGCCTGGTGGTTGGTGCGAGCGTCGTGGCAGGGACGGGAATCGCCGTGTGCAACGGGGCTTTCGTCAGCCTCTGGACGCATGGCAGGATGATTTGGGAACCGGCCTGGAGCGTGTTGCTGGGGGTGCTGCTGGTGACAGGCAGCGTCAGGGATTTCCACGCGGGGTTTGTGCCGATGACCAAGCAGATAGGAGCGTTGAAGATTGCCTATGTGGTGGAGGGAGGCCTGTTCATCGGACTGGGCTTTCTGGTGGCGCCACGGCTTGGCTTTACCGGACTGCTCGTGCTCTTTCTGACGTGCCGCCTGCTGCTGACGACGGTTTACAGCCTGTGGAGGACGGCGCTTTTCCTGGAGATGCCTCTCAAGGATCTCTGCGTTTGCTGGCTCGCAGTGCTGGGCAGGATGGGTCTGAGGATGGGCGCGGTGGGGGTTCTGGTGCATGCCATGACCTTGAATGCCGGTGACTGGACCAGGCTGCTGTCCGGAGGCGTGGTCATCACGATGACCGGCATTTACTGGCTGGCACGACTTGGCGTCGGAGAGGCGTTGAGAAACGAGTTTATGACACGCCTGCCCGCAGGGATGGCAAAGCTCCTGAAATTCACCGGTCCGGGCCTGGGCAGATGACTGCGCCGGTCATGGCGACCCGCAGCAGGATGCCGTCAGTTGAGCAACCGCTTCCGCATGCGTCGCAGGATGCGTCCCAGCCTGCCGAACATCCACGCCGGGCCATGCAGCATGGGCAGGACGGACATCTGTTCGGGCCACTGTGTGGAAGCGGGGGCCGTGGGTGCTGTCGGCAACAGGCTCATGTAGCGTCGTGCCATGGATTCCGCGTTGAAGTCGGACACGATGAGTGCTCGCGCCTCCGCTGACATCTCCTCCAGAAGGCGTCGATCGTGGTGAAGCCGGTCGATGGCCGCTGCATATGCGTCCGGCATGTCACCCTGGACGCGGAAACCGCATCTCCCGCCGACCAGCTTTTTGACAAGACCTTCGATGTCGCCGCAAACGGGGACCAGGCCCAGTGACATGGATTCAAGCAGGGTCAGAGGCCCCCCTTCCTCGCGCGATGCGAGCAGGTAAACATCGTGTTCACGAATCATGTCCGGCAGCTTTTCATGGGGCATGGGCCTGGTGAAGATCACAGACCCGTCTGATGTCCATCCTGCCATCTTCCGATGCAGCCAGGATGCATCCACGCCAGATCCGTGAATCGTCCACCGGAACGGAATGCCTCGCGAATGCAGCGCAGCCGCGATGCCGGGAAAATGCGGACCTGCTTCGGGTTGTCATCCAGCCTGCCGTAATAGACAAGACGCAGCGGCTTGTCGGAGTTCGGAGAACGTGGCGGCACATCCCCGGGCAGAAGGGCTCCGTAGTCGAACCGCTCGCAGCGGAGGCGGGGGTGGTTTCTTGACAGCATGTTCTGCACGTGGTCCGCGTGGACAACCACGAGGTCCAGGAAGGGGTGGTAGAGGCGGGCGAGGCGGTCCGGCTCCATGATGCGGTCGTGGATCACCCCAATTCTCCGCACACCCTCCGGGAGGTAACGCATGAGCTCGAAGGATTCGAAGCCGAGAACCGCGATGACGGCATCCGGCGCGAACCCCCGCAGCTTCCGCCACAAGCCCGCCATTCGATCCTCATAGGTGAGGCGCCGCTCGTTCTCCAGATGCACGGCGAACCCCCGGTGCGTGAATTCATCGATGCAAGCATGTGCCCCGGTGAAGCTGAACACGGCGGGTTCGCCGCCAAGTCTCTGAATGCCGGCACACATTGCCAGCATGAAGGTGGTGGTTCCTCCAAGGGACAACTTGCTGGTGATGAGCGCCACTTTTCGGGGGGGCACCGGTGTCTCAACGCTCGTTCGCATGTCTGAACACGCCCTCACTAACGCACGAGGCGCACCCATGCCAGTTCATTTGCGCCTGAAACCGCTTGAACCCCCTTTCATTCATCGGTGACTGTCTGCGGCGTGAAAGTTCTTCTGGCAACATGCGGCTCCTGGCATCTGCGGCATGCCGCGCTGGCCATGGAGAAGCGGGGTGTTCTCGGAGGCCTGTGGATTTCCGACAAGAACTCCACCGGAGTTTCACCCGCACTCTACCGGAGATGCTGGCCCTATCATCTGGCGATGAAGCCCTTCTACCATTGCGCGCCTCAGATCTGGACGGAGAAGGCGTTCTATGCCCTCAGTTTCCTCTGGCGCGCATGGATGTCCCGCAAGCTGCGCGCCGGGGACTGCCCGCGCTTCGACGTCGTGCATGCCATCATGGGTTACGCCAGCGAAGCCCTGGACCATGGCGACCGCACCGGGGCGCTCAAGGTTGTGGACTGCCTCAACACGCACCCGTCCACCTACCACAAGATCTGGCAGGGCGAATGTGACCGGTGGTGTCCGGGGGAGAAAATCCCCGTCCCGCGATGGATGCTGGATCGCATGGTCCGGGATCTGGAACGGGCCGATCTGGTGGTTGTGCAGTCGAAATTTGCGCGCGAAACCATGATCGACAACGGCATTCCCGCGGACAAAGTCATGATCAACATCATGTCCACTGACGCCGGGGTGTTTCGTCCCCGAACCATCGTGCCGGAGCGGCCACGCTTTGTCTGTGTGGGCACGATCTGCGTCCGCAAGGGTCATCCCTATCTCATGAGGGCTTTCAAGCAGGTCAGGCAGCGGCTCCCAGACGCGGAATTGATTTGCGCAGGAGAATACAAGTGCGACTTCCGCAAGGAGCGTCCGCTGTGGGAGGGGACATTCACGCACATCCCACATCTGTCCCATGAGGGGGTGTCCAGTCTGTTGAGGAGTGCCACGGCCTTCGTGTTCCCCTCACAGGAAGAAGGCATCGCCAGGGCCCAGATCGAGGCCCTTGCCTGCGGCGTTCCTGTCATCGGCACGCATCAAGGCGGTGCCACCACGGTCGTGGACGACGGCGTGGAGGGGTTCATAGTGCCTTCCTCGGACATCGATGCCATTGCCATTGCCATGGTCCGCATCGCCACAGACAGGGAGCTGAATCAACGCATGGGGGAGGCCGCATTCCGGAGATGCGCAGTGAACAACACCTGGCAGGACTATGGAGACCGCATGATCGCTGAATATCGGAGCAGGCTGGCCGGCCGGGCGGGCGCAGACCCCGCTGCCTGATCCACCAGGTGTCCGGGGTGCTCCATGGCCAGTCACACTGCTTGCGCCTTGTTCAAACGCGGCAGTTTCCAGAGAAGCAGCAGTCCCGCCGCAAGGATGCCCACGCTGACGAGTTGTCCCGACGTCAGGCCGGTGGCCACATGGCTCTGTGGATAATCACCCCGGAAGAACTCCACCAAGGTGCGCAGCACGGCATAGCCGATCAGGTAAAAGGCAAACACCTGTCCATCAAACCGCCGCCGCTTGAACTGCCACATCAGGATGCCGCTCAAGGCCAGACTCAGGGCAGCTTCATAAATCTGGGTGGGATGCACGCCCGCGCCACGCGTGATGTGATCCTTTGGAAAATGGACCGCCCATGGCAGATCGCAGGCTTTTCCATAACAGCACCCGTGCATCAGGCATCCGATGCGTCCGAACACCTGTCCCAGCGCAATGCTGGGCGCGGTAACATCCGCCAGCTTCCAAAGGGGAGCGTTCTTCCGCCGGGAAAAAAGGATGGTGCCAACACATGCGCCAATGAAACCGCCATAGAACACGAGCCCGCCCTGGCGGATTGCAAACACCGCCGTCCATGGCCTGCCTGCGAACTCCTCCTGCCAGTATTCCGTCACATACACCGCTCTGGCCCCGATGATTGTCCCGATCACCAGCCATGGCACGAGATCATAGACGACTTCAGAGTTGATGCCTGCGGATGGCGCGCGTCGTGCCGCCGTCCAGAATGCCGCAAGGAAGCCGGCCGCCAGCATCACCCCAAACCAGTGAACCGCCAGCGGCCCGATATGAAACGCAATGTCCCGCACAGGCCGCAAACCTACGTATGGTGGCGGAGTCTGGCGAGGCTCAAACAGGTGGGTCAATCTTCTACTGAAGCA
This sequence comes from uncultured Verrucomicrobiota bacterium, assembly GCA_964415955.1. Classification (GTDB taxonomy): domain Bacteria; phylum Verrucomicrobiota; class Verrucomicrobiia; order Limisphaerales; family CAYQCZ01; genus CAYQCZ01. Next base: position 5,439 of record CAYQCZ010000276.1, read on the forward strand.
TGGCTGCTTTTCTTCCCGTGGTCTTGGCGAGACTGGATAAGGCGCGGCCCCTGAGATGGCGCGCATCCGGAATCCTCACAAGGGTTTCAGCCGAACTGTATGTTCCAAATGCGGTCGGGGCGTGCCATTCCATGTGATTGGGCTGCCGAAAACGTCTGGCAGGTTAGTCTGATAATCGTTGTATTCAGGAGCTTTCACCTTCAATCCGACCCCGTGGTTGATATTGACCCGACCTTGATGCCAGACGGTTTTGAATGGCCAGCGCTTGGACTGAATGGTCCCGCCTGCATTAACGGCGATTGTGGCGTGTCCATTGGCATCGGTTGTGTATTGCCTGAGAATCCTATCCTCCCGTCCTGGTGACGTTGGAAACGATGAAGGATAAACTCTTTGTTCAATGGACAGCAGTGTGATTCCTCCCAAGGGTTGCCCGGTCTGCGCATCAACCACCGTGACGGAGATGGGCATGCCGAACCCACCAGATGTGTTAGATACCGGTGGCATCAGGAAATATAGGAAAGGGATCAACGCCAGAATGAAACTGATCCAGATGAACAGCTTGGACTTCACGAGTTAGAGCTTGTTTGCAAAGGGCATCATTTCGGCATCCGTTGCATGAGTTGGTCAGGCATTTTGTCCGCTTCACCCCACAAGCAGATTGTGGAGTGCCGGCAGATGGCGTTGGAAACGGCGGCTTGAAGCATCAGGGCTTTTCCTCTTCAGGCCTGACTACTTGAGGCTGCCTCAACGCG
>CAYQCZ010000277.1:0-6188 GCA_964415955.1 uncultured Verrucomicrobiota bacterium
TATCCAGCTCCGCGGGCATTCCTTGGATTTCAACACGGCTCCGGCGATCATGGGTGTGGTCAATCTTTCGACGGATTCCTGGTATCGCGAAAGTGTGTGCATGACGCAGGAAGGCGCCATCCAGCGCGGACGCGTGTTGTCGGCGCAGGGTGCGGATATCGTGGACATCGGTGCAGAATCCACGCTTTCCAACGCAGCGCGCGCGGATGCGGACCTTCAGAACAGCAAACTGCTTCCGGTGATTCAGGCGCTGGCAAACGGGGGCCTTCTGGTCTCGGCGGAGACCTACGATCCAATGGTCGCCAGGGCCTGCCTCGAAGCAGGCGCCGCCATCATCAACCTCACCGGGCCGGCCCATGCTGAAGAAATCTACCGCATGGCGGCAGGTCACGATGCTGCCGTCATCATTTGCTACGTCCAGGGGGAGCATGTGCGCGCCGTGGACGATTTCCGCATGGATGCGGACCCCGTTCCGCAGATGCTGGAATACTTCGCACGGGAGATCGAAAGAGCCGCCCGCCAGGGTCTGGAAAAGGTGTTCATCGATCCGGGCCTGGGCTTCTACTATCGGAATCTCCAGGACAGCTCCCTCCGGGTGCGGCACCAGATGAAGACATTCCTTCACACCTTCCGGCTGACAAGTCTGGGGTTTCCGATCTGTCACGCCCTGCCCCACGCCTTCGAGTTTTTCGGGGAGGAAGTCAGATCCGCAGAGCCGTTCTTTGCGGTCATGGCAGCCTTGGGAAACACCCATCTGTTCAGAACACACGAGGTGCCAAAAACCCGCGCCGTCCTTCAGACACTCCGGGCCTGGCAGGATTGAGAGCCTGTTTCAACGTCCCTTGTGACGCACCCGGCTGGAACCGCCTGCAGGATGTTTTGCCTTCAATCTGCGCCATGCATCCTTGACCACCCATCTGCCCTCCTCCAGGGCGGCCGTCGCCGTCGGGGCATCCACTCCGGCAAGCTGGCGGACGATCCTCACCGCGCGATCACGCAGCTTCACATTGGAAGGATTGACATCCACCATGAGGTTGCGGACCACCTTGCCGATGCGCACCATGGCAAGCGTGGTGAAGATGTTCAAAATCAGCTTGGTGGCAGTGCCGGACTTCAATCGCGTTGATCCCGTCAAGATTTCCGGCCCCAGATTGGGCGCGATGATGCGGTGAGGCCGCAGTGAAGGCCGGACCTTCAGGTTGGGATTGAAACACAGCAGGACGGTGGTTGCCCCACGCCGCCTGGCCTCCCATATCGCCCCCCAGACGAATGGTGTCCTGCCGCTGGCGGCAATGCCGACAAACACATCCCCTTTGCCCACACCGCGAAAACGCACGGCGGCGGCGCCCGCCTCCGGATCATCTTCAGCTCCCTCCACCGGCTGCCAGATGGCGCGCTGGCCGCCCGCCATGATCGCCTGCACCATGTCCGGACTGGCACGGAATGTCGGCGGACACTCGCTGGCATCAAGCACGCCGAGCCGTCCGCTCGTCCCGGCGCCCGCATAAAACAAACGCCCGCCGGTCTTGAACGCCCTGGCGATTTTTTCCACGGTCCAGCTGATCCCCTCCAATTCCCCGAGCAAGGCCGCCGGCATCCGACGGTCCTCCTCAATCATCAATCTGACGGCATCCGTCGTGCTGATCCGGTCCAGGTGCATGGAACGTGGATTGCGCTGTTCCGTGGGCGAGGATGCGATTTGATCCACATCCCAGGGCATGGATTCGCCGGACGGCTTCGGGCCCGGCCGCCTTGCAGCGGCAGGACGGGAGGAGGACAAATCATGGCCGGCTACGACACGCCTTGCGAGTTCCACTGCGCCCCAGACGCTGGCACGCTTCAATGGTTCGCAGACCGCCTGCGGCCAGTGTTTCTGGATCAAACTGGAAACGCGTGCGCGAAACTTCGGCTGCTTCATCAACACGCTGCCGGCGAACACAAACCGGACCGGTTGTCCGCGCCTGGCCAGCTTCGCCGCACAACTCACGGCATCTTTCGCAAGCGAACTGGCCGCCCCTTCCAGAATGTCCATGGCTATCGCATCCCGCCGGACGGCAGCCGCGAAAACCTCGACAGCCAGCGCGGCAATGTCCGTCTTCGTGGCCCCCTGCACCCAGCTGATGAAATCATTCGGTTCGTTCAACTGGAGTGCGCGCAAAAGGCGTTTCCCCAGGCAGGTCCAGTCCCCGTCACGGTCCCAGTAAAAGACGACCGCCTTCAACGCCCTCAGGCCGATTTCATGGCCGCTGGCCTTGTCTCCAAGGATGTGCCCCCAGCCGCCCATGCGCGCGACTTTTCCCTTCACGGTGCGACCATAACAGCAGGACCCGGTCCCCGAGAGCACCAGCACGGTGGCGGCGGGTGTCTTCGGAGGCCGTTGCTTCCATGCTGCGGGATTTCGATCTGAATCATCCGCGGCTGCGAGCGCCGTCTCCAGATCGTTGGTCGCATGGCACGGCACGCCCGGCCAGACGGCTCCGGCCGCCTTGCGAACACGCGCCCAGTCCGCCTCCGTCCGTGCCCCCGCCATGCCGATGCCGATGGCATCCGCCCCCCCCAGCACCTTGCGGATGGATTGGAAATGTCGGCGGAGCTGTGAATCATTGAGCAGTTTGAGGTTCGCCGGTCCGCCGCTCCATTCGCGAGCCTCACCGGCGCAGGAACGCACGGCCGTTGAACGCGTGCCTCCGCATTCGATGCCAATCAACGTCTCAAAGGGATTCCCGGAAGCCATCTTTGCCATGGGCAAGTATTTGAACGATCATGTCCCAATCAATGCAGAAAGCAGGAAAAACGTGATTGAGCTTACTTCCCGACCGGCTCCTCTGCGTTCGACATGGCTGCGGCATCGGCCACGGATTGAGCCGGCGCACGAACGGCTGAGAGAAAACCGAGGTGCAGTTTCTGCCCGAGATCATCCAGCAATGAATACGCCACCGGAGTCACCACCAGGGTCAGCAGCAGGCACAACGCCTGTCCGCCGATGACGACCACAGCCACGGCCTTGCGTTCCTCGGCACCCGGTCCCGTGCCCAGCGCCAGCGGCAGCATGCCGGCTACAAGCGTCAGCGTCGTCATGAGGATGGGCCTCAAGCGGTCCCGATTGCCCTGGATGATGGCATCCAGACGCTCCATGCCCTGACGCCGCAGTGTGTTCATATGGTCGATCTGAAGGATGGCGTTCTTCTTGACCACGCCGAAAAGCACCAGCAAACCCAGGGCGGAGTAGAGATTCAATGAATTGTCTGATATCCACAGTGAGAACAGGGCAAACGGCAGTGACAGCGGCAGGGAAAGCAGGATGGTGAACGGGTGGACAAGGCTCTCATATTGCGAGGCAAGGATCATATACATGAAAATGACCGACAGCAGGAACGCCCAGAGAAACTCCTGAAACGTCACCTCCAGCTCCCGGCCACGGCCTGAAAACTTGGTGGTGTAGGTGGGCGGGGCGTTGAGCTTGTCGAACTCGGCACGCAAGGCCTGCAATCGATCCGCCAGCGCGTAACCTGGGGCGATGGAAGCCCGCACACTCACCTGCCGCTGGCGGTCCAGGCGGTCAATGCGGGATGCGGTGTGGCCGGGAGTGATGGTCACAAGGTTGTCCAGCCGCACCAGTCCCCCGTCCCGGCGTGGCACATAAAGCCTGGCAATGCTTGAGGCATCGTTGCGGGATCCTTCCGCCAGCCGCAACTGCACGTCGTAATCCTCATCCAGATTCAAATCCCTGAAACGCGACACGCGATCATCCCCGCCGACCATGATCCGCAGCGCGCTGGCGATGTCCTGCGTGTCCACACCCAGGGCCGCGGCCCGGGCGCGGTCGATCTGCACACGAAGCTCCGGCTTGTCCAGTTTCAACGTCGTGTCGGCATCAAGAATGCCGATGTCCGGGCAGACCTGTCGCAGTTGTTCCGCGTATTCCGCCAGCTTGTCCAGATCAGGCCCCAGGATGCTGAAATCGATTTCATAGTTTGGCCCGCCGATGCTCAGGGACGCGTTGCCGCCGCGCACCGCCACACGCACCTTGGATGCCGAGAACTTCCTCACACGCGCACGAAGTTTCTGCACCACATCCTGCTGGCTGTAGTTGCCCTTGAAAGCGTCCATGGGATTTGTGGACAGCAGACGTCTCCAGTGGAACGTCCGTTCACTGTGCGGCGCGATGCGCACATAGAAACGTCCGCTGTTGACACCGCCAATGCGGCTGGAACCCACCGAGGCCAGTATGACGCGCACTTCGGGCATGTCGCTGAGTTCCTTTTCAATGGCGCGCATGACTTCGTCCATGGATGTCAGGCTGGTGCCTTCGGGCGCGGAAACGCTCACCTCGAATTCGCCCTCATCGGAGTTCGACGGTGTGAATTCCTGCTTGAGCTGCTTGTAGAGCGGAACCGACGTGGCCACCACACCGAGGGCGAGCACCACCACCAGCCAGCGGTGTCTCATGGAAAAACCAAGAACCAAAAGATACGCCCGCTCAAGCATGCCATACCAGCCGCCACGGGATCTGGGTTCATCGCCGGCCTTGCGGGACAGTCCGCGCAGGCTGAACAGACGCGCGCTCATCATCGGTGTCAGCGTGAAGGACACCAGCAGGCTGACCATCACCGCCACCGCCGCCGTCAGGCCAAACTGGAAAAGGAAACGTCCCGCAATGCTCGACATGAAGGACACCGGAACGAAGATCACCACAAGGCTCAGTGTGGTCGCCAGGACGGCCAGCCCGATCTCCTCCGTGGCCGCCTTGGCGGCCTCGAACGGCGTCATCTTCTTCTCCTCCACGAACCGGAAGATGTTTTCGAGCACCACGATCGCGTCATCAATCACGATGCCCACCATCAGCACCAGCGCCAGCATGGTGACGCTGTTCATGGTGAAGTTCATGGCCCACATCATGCCGAACGTGGAAATGACGGACGCCGGAATGGCCACCGCCGCGATGAACGTCGCGCGCCAGCTTCGCATGAACCAGAACACCACCAGACTTGCGAGGATGCTGCCAATGACGAGGTGCATCTTGATCTCGTGCAGGGCCTCATAGATGTAACGCGACTGGTCCTCGATGATCTCAAAACCAATGTCCGCGGGCAGTTGTGCCTGGATGCCGGGCAGCTTCTCCTTGATGCCCTCGATGACCGCCACCGCATTGGCATCGGACTGCCGTTTCACCGCAAGGGTCACCGCTGTCTTGCCGTTCAGCCGCGAGCTGTTGCGCTGTTCCTTGGTGCCGTCCTCGGCGCGGCCCACATCCCGGATGCGGATGGGGGAACCGTTCCGCGTGGTGATGACCAGGTCGTTGAATTCCTGGGGGTCGGTGAACCGCCCCAGCGTGCGGATGGTCTGCTCCCGCAGTGCAGTGGTGACATTGCCGCCGGGGACGTTCGCATTCTGCCGCACAATCGCATCCCGCACCTGCGTGATGGGAATTTGATACGCAGCAAGCCGGTCGGGATCGATCCAGATGCTGATGGCCCGCTTGAGGCTCCCATAGATGTCCACTTCGCCCACGCCGGGCGAGCGTTCGAGCTGCACCTTGACCACCTTTTCCGCCAGTTCCGTCAGTTCACGCTGCGAGCGGTCGCCGCTCAACGCAATGGTCATCACAGGAGAACGGTCACTGTCGAACTTGGTGACGGTGGGTGGTTCCGCTTCGCGCGGCAGCTCCCCGATGACGCCCTGGATGCGGTTGCGGATGTCCTCGGCCGCCGTGTTGACGTCGCGGTCGAGATTGAACCGCACAATCACAAAGGAACTGCTGTAGCCCGAGATCGAACGCAGTTCATCAATCCCTTCCACCGTGTTGACCTGTTCCTCGATGAGCTGCGTCACGAGGGTTTCCATCTCCGTGGGGGACGCGCCGGGAAGCCGTGTGGAAATGTAAACGGTGGGGAAATCCACCGGCGGCGTGCGGTCCACGCCCAGATGCATGTAGCCGGCAATGCCCACCACGACCAGCGCCATGATGATCATGGTCGCGAAGACCGGACGACGGATGGAGATGTCGGCAAGTTTCTGCATCAGCCCGATTCAACAAATGCTCAGCCACCACCGCTATCACCGCGGCCCGGGGATTTGGACGACCGGCCTTTGTCTTTGGCCTTGTTGTCTGCCGGTGGTGTTTCACCCGCCAGCACGGGCGCGCCCGCCTGGAGATTCCCAGGATTCATGACAACCAGATCCCCTGC
>CAYQCZ010000278.1:0-6181 GCA_964415955.1 uncultured Verrucomicrobiota bacterium
TGGCGATGGTCTTCACCGGCGCACGGCATTTCCGGCATTGACCCCGGCTGCAGGCGGCACGCGGGTTTGGCGTTTCATTGGCGCACATTCTCCCGCAAGCAAGAGCGTTCTTGTCAGCGCCAGCCCGAGGCGTAGCTTGGCCTCATGCTCCACTCATGCTGCGAGACGGTCCTACACCTGAGGCTTGGCCTCATGATACCCCTGTTCCTCATCACAGCTCACCCAGCTTCAGATGCGGCATCCATCGATGACTTGAAACAGCAGGCCGCCGCAGGCGTGGAGGCCATGAGCAAACAAACCCAGGTCATGGTGGACATGGTGTTCAGCTTTGCCGAACTGGGCTTTCAGGAGGTCGAAACATCACGCTACCTCACAGGCATCCTGGAGAGGGAGGGGTTCAAGGTGGAGCGCGGCATTGCCGGCATGCCCACGGCGTGGATGGCGACATGGGGTGAAGGCAGACCGGTGATTTCCCTCGGATCGGACATCGACTGCATCCCGCAGGCGTCACAGAAGCCCGGCGTGGCTTATCACGATCCGATCATTGAAGGCGCCCCCGGCCACGGAGAGGGCCATAATTCAGGCCAGCCGCTCAACATTACCGCCGCCATCGTGGTGAAGCGTTTGATGGAACGCGGGAGGCTTTCCGGCACGATCAAGCTCTGGCCGGGTGTGGCCGAGGAACAACTGGGTGGCAAGGCGCATCTGGTGCGCGATGGATGGTTCAAGGACGTGGATGTGGCCCTCTTCAGCCATGTGGGCAACAATCTGGAGGTCTCCTGGGGCATGGGACGCAACACAGGCCTGGTGTCGGTGGAATACATGTTCACCGGAGAAAGTGCCCACGCCGCAGGGGCGCCGTGGCGTGGACGCAGCGCGCTGGATGCCGTCGAGTTGATGAACATCGGCTGGAACTACCGGCGTGAACATCTGCGTCTCCAGCAACGCTCGCATTACGTCATCAACAATGGTGGTGACCAGCCGAACGTCGTGCCTTCTAACGCGAGCGTCTGGTATTTCTTCCGGGAACTTGATTACGAACACATCACAGAACTGCGCGGGATCGGCGACACGATGGCCCGGGCCGCCGCCATGATGTCGAATACCGAGGTCAAATCCCGCGTGCTGGGCAGCGCATGGCCCGGTTACTTCAACAAGCCCGTGGCCCTGGCGATGGGTGACAACATCAAGAAAGCGGGACTGCCCACATGGAGCGATGCGGATCAGCAACTGGCAAAAGCGGTCCAACGACAGGTCAAGGGGCCGACCACGGGTCTCGCAGTCCAGGTGAAAGGGGTTCAAGGACCGACCGCAGAAGCCAATCGTGTCGGAGGCTCCGACGACATCGGCGATGTTTCATGGAATGTGCCCACCGTGGTGTTCAATTACCCGGCGAACATCCCCAACCTTCCAGGCCACCATTGGGCCAATGCCGTCGCCATGGCCACGCCCATCGCACACAAAGGCACCACCGCAGGCGCAAAGGTGATGGCCATGACCATGGTGGATTTGCTCGCCGATCCGTCCATCGTGGAGAGGGCATGGGACTACTTCCGAAACGACCAGACGAAGGTCACCCAATACCGCCCTTTGATTGCACCTGAAGACAAACCCGCCGTCTGGCTCAACCGCGAGATCATGGCCAAACACCGCGAACCCATGCGGAAGTTCTACTTCGATCCTTCGCGGCATGAAACCTACCTTGAACAGCTCGGCGTAAAGTATCCGACGGTCGATCCACCCGCCGACACCGGAAGCCAGCCTGTGAAACAACCATGATGAGGGCTCAGCGCCGCTGGCTGGTGTTTGGCGTCGGCCTGCCTTGAAGGGCCTGGGCGGCCTCCTGCCTGACGCGCGGGTCAGGGTCGTTCTGGGCCACGTATTGGAGCCACTGCGCCACACCGGGGTCGGATTTGAGGCCGCTGAGGGAATCCGCCGCCTGACGCCGGATGTCCTTGTCCGGATCCTGCAACCCCTGGACAAACACCGGTGCAAAGGTGGGGTCAGAAGTTCCATCAAAAGCCTCCAGCACCTTGAGACGGGTCTTGTTGTCCTGGCCGGGCATGGCCATCAAGGCCAAGCTTTGCATGACCTGCGGGACTTGTGTGTTCGAGTATCGCAGGGCACGCGCAGCCAGCAGACGTTCATCCAGTGGAGCCTGGGCATCCATGGCACGCTGTGAGAGAGATGCCACACGCGTTTCCGTGTAGGGGCCGCGTCGCAACGTGCTCATCGCAGAATCCCGCACACGCTGCTCCGGATCGTTGCGCATGATGTCCCAGAGCAGGGCATCCACGGACGGATCATCCACAAAGCGGCCCAGATTCTGGACGGCCTGGGCACGAACACGCGAGTCGGTGCTCTGGGAGGCCAGCTGCATGAAGGGTGCCTTGAACACGGCATTGGTCATGCCATCCAGATTGCGCAACAATTCCTCGCGGACCCGTTCATCCGTGACGGACTGCATCCAGCCGGCGGTGAACTGGAGGCTGGCATCATCCAGCCCGTTGCCACGGCGCAATATCCTGAGCGCGTTCAGCCGGTCGCGGTCCGTGCTGTTTGGGTCGGCCAGCTTGGCGCGCATCTCCACAAGGAACGCGGCATCCGGCGGCAACTGTCCGCGTTCCATCAAATAGCGCGCGTTGGATTCCAGATCCGCGATGATGGCCTCCAGGGCGATCAGACGCTCTTCCACCTGCGGGCTGTAGGGAGGATAGGCGGATGCCGCCGATGCACTTGCTGGATCGCGTGCCAGGAGCGTCGATGATGCACCGGCAGCCGGCCTCGAACGGCGGGTGGCAAGGTCCTCCACCTCACTGAGCTGCTTGCGGACGGCGACCAGTTCTTCACGGACGCTGTTCAGTGACTTTTGCTGGATGATCAGCGAGGCCACTGCGGCCACGACCACCATGATGAGGATGAGCGGTTTCATGAAAAGCAACGATGGCCCTTGATGCTATACGATGGCCGGACAAGGGCAACACCTGCTGTAAACACCGTTTCGCAGCCGAGGTTGCAGTGAAACCTGCCGCATTCTGCCTGGTTTTGGAAGGTCCACCCAATGCGGATCGCCACATGACGCTTGGCTTTCTTCGTGCGTGGGGGATACGCTGCCCTGATAAACAGCCGTTTTCATCAGCATCACATGAAATTCGCCAGCCCCCCTCAAACCCCGTTTAAACGCGGTCCACTGTCGGCTTTGATCATCCTGCTGGCTGTCTCCAGTCTGTCCCTTTGCGCAGCCGAGCTTTCACCACGGCAGCTGGAAAACTGGCTCAAGCAGTTTCCCGAGGCGGACTCCAACGGGGATGGCAAGCTCACCGCCGGGGAGGCCCGGTCCTTTGCCGCGAACCGGCTTTCCAAACCAGGGCGGGCCGGCCAGTCATCCTCCGGGGGAGCGCCCGGGGAATTTGCGATTGATTCAGGATGGGAACTGAAGCGTTTTCCGGATCATGCGGTGTGCTACAAGTCCCCGGAGGAGATCAGGGCCATCTACGCGGGACAGGTGAAAAGGGGGGAGTCCGCCGTGGTGTCATTCGATAAACCTGCCGGTGGCGCTTTGCGGATCGTCGGCACGGGACACAGCTTCATGGCGCCGGGTTACAAGACACTGCCCTTGATCTGCAAGGCGGCGGGTTTCGAACAACCGCTTTACACGCACACCGGAGGCGGCATCACCGGCAGTGCGCGTTACAAGTGGGAACAGGAGAACGGGATTTTCCAGTTCGACCGCAAGCCCGTGCCAAAGCTCCTTGCATCCATCGCGAATGCGCGCTGGGACGCCATGATGTGGGGGCCTTATTTCAATGATCGTCCAGAATTCTATGCCTGCTGGATCGAGTTCTGCCTCAAATACAACCCTGACATGAAGTTCTTCCTCTCGGATGCCTGGCCGCAGTTGTATTAACTGGAGAAGGTGCCCGCGTCCGAAAAGTTTTTCACGGAGGAAGTCATTGATCGCATGGGACGTGAACGAACCGAAAGTTACAATGCACTGGTCGGCACGTTGCGCGGCAAGTTCGGAAACCGCATCTTCATCATGCCGACATCCGACGCCATGGTGCGCGCTGCGAAGTTGCAAATTCAGGGCAGGCTGCCGGGAGTCGAAGGATTGCACCGCGTGGTCGGCGGAAAGGAGCGTTCCCTCTGGCGCGATACGCTGGGCCATCTCGGCCCCGGATTCGAGCGGCTCGAAGGGTATGTCTTTTACGCCACGCTTTACGGGCGGTCTCCGGAATTGATCAAGGCTGACATGGATTTCAAAGATGGGGGTGTGTTCCCCGGCAGGGAACTTGACCACATCTTCCGAAAAATTGCCTGGCAGGCTGTCATTCATCATCCCTTATCCGGTGTTGACGGCGCTGATGGAGACGGGATTGCAGATTCCAACTGAAACTGCTGCACCGATGGGCATCCCACACATGTTCCGCACTGTGATTTTCAGGAAATGGCTCGGGCCTTTGCCGGTTCTCGCGCTCGCATCAATCTGCGCTGCGCTTCAGTCATTCGCCGCAGTCCACACCAACCTCCTCTTCATCTTCGTGGATGACCTCGGCACCTACGACCTCGGCTGTTACGGCGCGACCGAGGTGCGCACACCGCGCATTGACCTCCTCACATCCGAAGGCGTGCGGTTCACAGACTACTACGCAGCAGCGCCGATCTGCTCGCCGTCGCGCGCGGGATTGCTGACCGGCCGTTACCCTCGACGCTTCGGCATGGAAACGTGGGTGCAACGCGCCGACTCCAAACGCGGCATTCCCCGGAGCGAACTGACCCTGGGCGAGCTGTTCAAGGCCAACGGCTACGCGACCGCTTGCATCGGCAAATGGCACGTCGGCTTCACTCCCGAACTGCTGCCGCGCGCGCGCGGCTTCGACCACTACTTCGGCCTGCTGCACAATCTCGATCCGGTCGAGACGGTTTATTTCGACAAGGACGGCGGCGTGCCGTTGATGCGCAACGACACCGTGGTGAAACGCCCCGCCGATCCGTCCGAGCTGACGCGCGTTTACACCGATGAAGCGATCGCGTTCATCGAGCAACAGCACCGCGCGAAAAAACCGTTCTTCATCTACCTCCCGCACACGATGGTGCATGAGCCGGTCGCCGCGAGCGCGGAGTTCAAGGGCAAATCCAAATGGGGCCTCTACGGCGACGCCATCGAGGAACTCGACTTCCACACCGGCCGGCTGATCGATGCGCTCCAACGCCTCGGTCTCGCGGAAAACACGCTCGTCGTCTTCGCCTCCGACAACGGGCGCGGGCCCGGCCGCAACGCCTCGCAGCCCTTGCGCGGCAACAAGCTGACCACATGGGAGTGCGGCATTCGCGTGCCGTGCATCGCGTGGGGCGCGGGTGTCCGCAAGGGCCATGTGTCGCGCGAAGTCGTCCACGCGATGGACTGGTTTCCCACACTCGCGACGTTCGCCGGCGTGAAGGTGCCCGCGGACCGCGTGCTGGATGGACGCGACCTCGCCCCGCTGCTCACCGGCAGGACCGATGCGATTCCCGACCCGGCGGCGACGCTCTCGCTCAACGCCGACGTGCCGTTGAGGCGTCCGTGGAATCCGCCCGGCGAATGGGCGTCGCTCGTCACGCGCGAAGAGTATCTCAACGCGTTCTTCTATCACGGCGCCGAGGGACAGCTCGCCGCCGTGCGATCCGGCAAATGGAAGCTCACGCTCAGTCCGGCGCTGCAATTGTTCGACCTCGAGGCTGACCCCGGCGAAACCACTCCCGTCCGCAACGCGCAACTGCTCCGCAAACTGCGCGGCATGGCGGTGATGTTTCAGGAGGAGATCAGCGCGCCCCACAACTGACTTTTTGAACCCCGCCACCGACCACTCGTCCAGCTACACCATGCATCCTCTGCCGTCCCTTCTGCTCGCACTCCTCTTGACTGCGTCCGCATGCGCCTTTGCAGCCGACGCCAAAGCGCAACCCAAGGCTCCCGTCCAGCGCACCGTCATCCCGGCGGAACTCATCGCCAGGCTGGAATCACACACCAATCTCACCTTCGCCCGCTATGGCGAACGCGAGTTGCATCTCGACCTGTATCGCCCAAAGGATGCGACCGCCGCGCTGCCCGCGATCGTGTGCATCCACGGCGGCGGCTGGTTCCAGGGCGACCGCATGTCCATGCGACCGCTCGCCCAGGCGCTGGCCGCGCGCCGCTTCG
>CAYQCZ010000279.1:0-6135 GCA_964415955.1 uncultured Verrucomicrobiota bacterium
GAGTGACGCCACCAATGAAAACAGGCCTGCCGTCAGGACTCGTCCGGGCCGCCTGCTGCGCAACTGGCTGAGCCTGGCGGGGTTTGTCATGGCCATGGGCAGCTTCTTTGCCTTCGTGCTGCTCTTTGCCATCGATCTCCTCGCGCATCAGGGCAACCCTTACATGGGGATTCTGGCCTATGTGGTGGCGCCGGGGTTTCTTTTGCTGGGGCTGGGGATGATTGGCCTGGGCGTCTGGCTGCAGCATCGCCATGCCAGGATCTCCGGCGCGGGGGCGGCGCCGCATTTGTTGCAGATTGACCTGGGCCGGGCACGCGACCGCAAGACATTGATCGGGTTCATCGCGGGCACAGTCATCTTCCTTTTCCTGACGGCATTTGGCAGTTACCAGACCTACCATCTCATGGAGTCCAACGTCTTCTGCGGGCAGACGTGCCACGAACCCATGAAGCCCGAATACACCGCCTACCTGGTGTCGCCCCATGCGCGTGTGGCGTGCGTGGACTGTCATGTGGGCTCGGGCACCGAAGCCTACCTCAAGGCCAAGATCAACGGTGTGCATCAATTATGCGGCGTGATCACGGGCAATTACCAGCGGCCCATTCCCACGCCGGTGAAGAACCTGCGCACGGCCCGTGAAACCTGCGAACAATGCCACTGGCCGGAAAACCACATTGGCAACCTCGACCGCACCTACACGCACTTTCTGGCTGACGACACCAACACGGCGTTCTCCGTGCGCATGATCCTGAAGGTGGGCGGCGGTGGCTCCAAGCATCACAAGGCCGAGGGCATTCACTGGCACGTGAACCCTTCCAACCGGGTCGAGTATGTCACCGACGATCCGCGCCGGCTGACCATCCCATGGGTGCGATTGACCGATGCCAGCGGGGTGGTGACCGAGTTTCGCGATGCGGATTTCAAGGGTGACCCATCCACCATGCCCCGGCGCACGATGGACTGTCTGGACTGCCATAACCGCCCTGCGCACCGGTTCACGGCACCGAACGATTCCGTGGACAAATCCCTGGCCAGCGGACGTCTGGACGCCACCGTGCCGTGGATCAAATCCAACCTCGTGTTTGCCATGACACAGGACTACGCCACAGAACCAGAGGCCCTTGCGCGCATCTCTGCCTATCTCAAGGAACAATATCCGGATGCATCCGTGTCCACACCGGTCGTCTCCGAAGCACACCGCATTTTCAAGGAGAGCATCTTCCCGGAGATGAAGGCTTCATGGGCCGCGTATCCGGACTTTTCAGGCCACAAGGAGTGGGCGGGATGTTTCCGTTGTCACGATGGCAAACACAAGACGGCCGACGGCAAACGCACGCTGGGTGCAAGCGACTGCAATTCCTGCCACGTGATCCTCGCCCAGGGCAGTGGTGCGGACCTGGAAAAGCTGAACCCAGCCGGACACACCTTTCTGCACATCGATGCGGAATACACGGACTTCGACTGTCACAGCTGCCATACGGGCGCCTTTCCCAAGTGATCAGCGGGTGAAAAGGCGGATGACGCAGACAAATCCCCGATCTGGGGCTGTTCAAACGCGGGAAATGCACTTCAGAAGCGGCATTGAAGCGTGGTCTGGACGATGTGCGCCCGGTAATCCTGATTGCCGCCGAAAGTGATGTCATCATTGGCAAACCAGCCGTAGCGCAGAATGAGGCGCATGTTCGGCGTGATCCGGCGGATGATGGCAGCCGTGACGCGGTGCTCACGAAAACCCGCGCCGTAGGGCTGGCCCACGGCGGAGTTGTCCACGAAATTGTCCGCCTCGTAATAGTGGTAGGCCCCTTCCAGATCGGTCCGTTTGTCGAGCGCGTATCCCAGTGATACTCCCGCGTCCCAGTAGTTGTTCTCCGCCTCCAGCACCACGCCTCCAGGCTGGTCGGCAGGCGTGGACGTGGTGTCCATGACATAGCTGTAAACGCCCTGCACATACAGGCGGCTCAGCGGCGACCATGTGAGGCTCTGACTGAAGACGTGGCTGTTCATGTCCGCACTTTGGATGGCGGCAAGCCCGTTCGCCCCGGTGTCAATGGTCGAAACCTGAAAATCGTAACGGCTTACGGAGGTGAACTGCGTCCACGGACGCCAGGTGACGCGCATGTTGGCATCGTGCGTGTCGAAGTCCTGCCGCGTCAGAAAGGCGGGATAACGCTTGCCGCCGATGTTGCTCGTGGTGTCGATGTTGTGGTCGAAGTCATTCTCACGCCTCTTGTGGTAATACTGCGCGGCCATGTTCAACTTTCTCCATGGATACCAGTTGGCCCCGGCGGTGTATTTCTGCGTGAAACGGCTGAAATCCGTCTGCCGCTGGAATTGCAGCGCGCCACTGGTCACGGCGATCTGGCGTTCGCGCAGGTCGCCATCGCTTTGATCCCAGTCCCCGCGCACATAAAACACCCAGTTGGTCCAACCGGTGTAGCGGACCTCCAGACGTTGCGACAGATCCAGAAAATCCTGCGTGGCTGCCATGGATTGCAGAGAACTGGCACCCAGGGGAGTCAGGTTGAAAAGCGTTCCACTGTCCAAACCCAATGCATCGAAACGAACCGAGGGCACCACGGAGATGGTCTTGGTGGGAAACCATGCGAGACTGAAGGAGGCAACGTGCTGGCGAAGCTCGCTTCCGCCTGTCAGCCCGGTGAACCCGGGGAATCGCGCCAGCGTGGGATCAAAAACCGGGTCATAACCGGCGCCGATGATTCTGCTCCCGGTGAAATCCGCATCCAGCGTGGTGAAGGAGTAACCGGATGAAAAGGAAAGGTTCTCCTTGAGACGCGTCTCCGCCACACCATGGACACTGAACATGTCCGAAACCGTGCGCTCGCGCTGGGTGGTGAAATCCTGGACGGGCAGTCCCACGTCCCGGGTGAAATTCAGCGAGTTGTCAGCCTCATAACGCTCGAACGTCCCGCCCACGTCGAGGGATGTCCGTCCGATGGTATGCCGCATGTCCAGGCGCACGATGTCCCGCCGTTCATTGATGTTCTGGAACGATGCCGCGATGCTGCGCCGGCCCAGAGCGGCCGAGGTGGTGCCCCAGATGGTGCTGTCCTGCTGCCCGTGGCGGTATTGATGCTCATAACGAAGGGTGAATACTGGCCATTCAGGAAGTGTCAACCCGCCCTCGATCCAGTAGGAACCTCGATCCAGCGCCAGTTCCCTGTCCCCGAGAGGCACCCAGGCACCTGTGGTCGGGTTGAATCCACCAATGCCGTCGCTCCAAGTCCGCCGGCGCGTCATACCGGCACGCAGGAAACCTTTCTGCTCGTCCGTGTAGTCCAGCTTGAACTGATAATCCTCATTACCTGCAACGGTGCGGCCGTTGAGCTTCAGGACGCCACTGTCGCCGACAAATTTTTCCCAGTAGAATTCACTCACCCCGCCGTAGATGCCGTCCCGGATCGTGTGCCGCTCGCGGAAGGCAGATGGACTGCCGCTGACCGAGGCCCCGCCAAGCGTGAGACTTGCCCACCCACTGTAATCGCCGCCCGCCCGCCATTCTTCGAGATCCTCCTCTTCCTTCTCACTTTGCTTCGATGCGTCACCCGTCACAGCTTTTTTGTCTTCCGCCTTCGACCCGGGCTGTTTCTCCTTCTTCGGCTCCTCGGCATGCAGGACGCTCCGGCAGATGAGCAAGGCCATGATCGCCAGCAAACCGGCACGCAACCTCATCGGTTGTGAACTGGAGAGGATGACTGGTTTCATGGGCATCAACGGTTCAAAATCGAAGTGAACTGCTGACGTGGGAACCATGCACGGCTTCATGGCAGCCCGCCGTCCAGCATGTGCCCCGGCTCATGAAGAACTGATGCGGCAGTCCGCCGATGGTGATGTTCGCCGTCTGTGCGGCAAGATGGCATTTGAGGCAGAGGTCCGCATTGCGCGCCTTCAGCAACTTGTTGTTCACGGAGCCGTGCGGGTCATGGCACACCACGCAACCCTCGCGCGTGGCCTCGTGCTCGAACGCAAAAGGACCACGCTGCGCCGGATGACAGGAAATGCAGCCCGCGTTGATGCCGGCCAGGGATGCCGCCCCGGCATTCACCGCCGGGCCCTTGTGGACGGAATGACACTCTCCGCAGCTCATCGCACCGTTCACAAACGCGTCGCCGGTGACCAGATGGTGATGGGGAAGGTTGAACCGGCTCCGCACATCCTGGTGGCAGTCGAAACACACCTCCGGGGAACGTTTGGGATTGATGATCGTATTGAGCGCACCGCCGGTCTCAATGTGAAGGCTGGCGGGGCCGTGGCACAATTCGCAGCCCACGTTTCCGACGCCGCTCCACGAAGTGGCCACGGCCGAATGGGTCGCTCCATGGAAATCCTGCGTGTATTGCGCATGGCACTGCGCGCAGCTCTCCGTGCCCGCGAATTTCGCCCCGGGAATCTGCGGCGGCATCACCAGGGTGCGCCCTCCCGGCGCGCATGACACCAGCAGGAGCGCAACCACAACCCACGCCAACCCCAGCCACATGGCGGCCCGGGACTTGCGGCACCAGACCCAGACGGACCGGACACCCTGGCTTATTTCGAAACGCATCGTGAATGGAGTCTTCCTGTCATGGCACAGCCCGAGTAACGCGGCCAGCAGCAACAAACTGTCGGACATCGCCTCATTTCAATGCGCCCATGCTGCATGAATGGCGGCTGCGCCTCTAACCGTTTTTTGCAAAACTGATGGGATGCATCGTTTCCAAAGTTTCCGCAGTGCGGGAGCAATCCCCGCTCTTCCCCAGAAATCACAACGAAGGACAACATACGGTTAGAGCGCCACCGGCATCTGTGCCAGAATCACGGCATTTGGCAGTGGATTTACTGGCAGGCAACCCGAAAGGAAGGCGGATCATGCAGGCGACACAGACAAACTACACAATTCACGCAGCCCGGTTCTGGCTGGCATCCGTGCTGATGCTGGTGTGCGGCATTCCAGTGGCGCTGGGACAAAGCGCACGGATCATTTCCAGACCGCTGACCCCCCAGGAAATCACAAATTACGGACTGCCAGCAGCAACCCAGGTTTCCGGAGGATTGAACAACGTCGGGCTCGGTGCGCCCGTGTATCTGGAGGCTCAGGTCCCGCTGAGCACGACCGTGACCAGTGTCACATGGACACTTGCCTCCAAGCCGGCCGGTTCCAGCGCCTCGCTGACGGCAAATCCACTCGGAGCCAGCATCCCGATTTACAACCCCGGCGACCGCAGCGTCTTTGCCGTTGCCGGCAGGACCGTGCTTGTGCCCGATGTCCTGGGCCAATACACCGTCAATGCCACGCTGTTCACCAGCACCGGCAACATCAATCTTTCCATCCTCGTCTCCGGCGCAACATACGTCGGCGTCGGACAAACCGGCCTGATGTTTCACGACCCGCCCCAGTGCGCCCTGTGCCATCCCGACAAAGTCGTGGGCTGGCAGGACACAAAGCACGCCACCGCCATGCAAAGAAAAATCGACGGGGTGGATGCGACATTCTTCAGGGAAAGCTGCCTGAAATGCCACAATACGGGCTACGACAACACCCCATCCGCCAACAACGGCGGATTCGACGACATCGCCCGCATGCTCAACTGGGTCTTTCCATCGACCATCCAGGCTGGCAACTGGAATGCCATGCCGGCGGACCTGAAGGGCATCGCCAACGTGCAGTGCGAAAGCTGCCACGGTCCCGGTGAGGCCCATGCGCGCAGCGGCGGCAATCCCGCGTTCATCACGAAGAGCACCAGTTCAGGCGACTGCGGCCAGTGCCATGACGCCGAGCCTTACCACACCAAGAACCAACAGTGGAACCTGTCCCGCCACGCTGTGACGACGCGTTATCCGACGGGTGAAAACCGTTCCGCCTGCGTCGGCTGCCACAGCGGTGTGGGATTCATCGACCGCATGGCCGGGCTGCCACAAAACCAGCAACGGACGGATTACGAAGCCATTGTATGCGCCACCTGCCACGATCCTCACGATGCGACCAATCCCCATCAACTGCGACGCATTGATGCAGTAACGCTGATGAACGGTGCCCGGGTCGATGTCGGTGGCAAGGGGCGCTTGTGCATGAACTGCCACATCTCCCGCAGGAATGCCGAAACATATACCCTTTCCTACAGCGGCAACTTTGGCCCG
>CAYQCZ010000280.1:0-6120 GCA_964415955.1 uncultured Verrucomicrobiota bacterium
TTACCGTCGAGATGGGCCCGCTGTTGTTGCGTGAGATCGCCGGGTTCCGCGGTCTGGGTGAACTCACGCCCTACCTGCCATTCAACGGACTCAGCCCGTTGAAAGAGAAAGTATTTTGGCAGAGCCTGCGGGAATTCGGAGAACGTGAGGCAGATGTCAGACGAGCCGCATTTGCCGCCTTCTCAGAAAGGGGGGCATACCCGGTGGCACAGGCAAATCCGGATGAGCCGTGGGAGAGGGTTGCAGATGTCCTTGAAGAGACCGTCATTCGACGGGCGATCCAGCACGATTTGCGCATGGGACCAAGAGGACAAAAACGTGATGAAGCCTTGCTCGAAGAAGTTTTTCGACTGGCCTGCCGGTATGCCGGGCAAGCCCCGCGACAGGCTCTCTATCTGGATGAATTACGCCGTTCGCAAAACGCAAACATTGGCTGGCCGCGCGTGTTGAGTTATCTGCGCTTCCTGGATGGCACGCTTCTGTTACGCCTGATCAAGCCTCTCGAACTGCGTCTGAAACGCAAGCAGGGTGCCTCCAAAATCTGCCTCTGTGACCATGCTTTGCGCGCCGCCTGGCTTCAGGAGCAGGTGCCGTTGAATCCCGATGAACTGACGCTCATGCCTGAACTGGCCGATCTCGCCGGACATCTGGCCGAAAGCGCAACAGGCTACTTTCTGGCTTCGATTC
Organism: uncultured Verrucomicrobiota bacterium; assembly: GCA_964415955.1. Classification (GTDB taxonomy): domain Bacteria; phylum Verrucomicrobiota; class Verrucomicrobiia; order Limisphaerales; family CAYQCZ01; genus CAYQCZ01. The sequence continues at coordinate 688 of CAYQCZ010000280.1, forward strand.
CACACCTGGATGTTGCCCATTTTCCAGAGCGGGCTGCGGAGCGGGAAGTGGATTTCGTCGCGACAGTTGGCGACCAGCGAATTCCGATTGAGGTGAAGTATCGTGGCCGAATCACCCCTGATGATGTGCGTGGACTTCAATCCTTCATCGAAAAGCCCGTCTATCGGGCTCCTTTTGGTTTGTTGGTGACTCGCGATGATCAGAGGGCCACCGATGATCCAAGAATTATCAGTCTGCCACTTTCAACCCTGATGTTCATGCGTTGATGGATTACGCGAAGCCGCTCCTGAACGAACTCCGCGCCAACTTGGTCCGCGCCGAGGGCGACTTCACCGCCGATCCCATCAAGGCGAAGATCGCCAGCGCCGAACAGGCCCGCGTCCACACCATGCTCGTCATTGGTGCCCGTGACGTCGATGCCGGCAACGTCAGCGTCCGCCTCCACGGCAAAGGCCCGCAGGGTGCCAGGCCGAGGGGGGGGTGGTGGCGGGCATTCTTGAGGCCATCAAGGCGCGTCAACCTTGATCGCTTGCGTGATATTCACACGAGTTTTACCGACGATGAGGCCCGGCATCATGGTGTTCCGCGTGGGCCAACAACGATCATGGCCCAGTCATTCAGAGACTGGATTGATTTTATCCCATTGATGGAAAGCATATTACGTAAGGTGTCTGGCTGCAATTTCATGCATTGAACTGGTTCGTTGGATGATTTTTGGTGTTGTCCCGGTCGAATTGCCCGAATCCTGCTTTCCGCAAGTTTCATTCTTTATGACCGCTTGACACGACGGTGAGCCGTGTGTAAATACAATGTAATCACATTGCATGGCCGATTGATTTACCTGCGCATGAACCGCTTCATTTCCAGAAATTATGGAATTTGATTGGAACAACATGCCTTTCGAGTTGTCTGATTCCCTCACGGAGCGGGATGTTGAGGAATCCTTTGAAGATCCTTTTGTGGTGAGGTTGCTCCCGGATTCACCCCGGTTTTCGGCCCAGGCCCGTTACTTCAATCTGGGCAAGTCGGCCAAGGGCATCGGGGTCTTCAGCGTGTATCGCACGAACGGCAAACAAATCCGCGTGTTGTTCGCCCGCAAATTCGAGCCGGAAGAATCGTTTTTTTATCAGCGCAAACAGGACCAGACCCTGGCATCCGCATGACCCTTGACCCTTTTCCGTTGATGAACTGCATCCAACCAACCGAAGCCGCACTATGAAAGCTCTGGCTGAATGGGAAGACGTGCCGATGTTCGACCGCGAGGAGGCCGAAGCGGCGTTCTGGCAGGAGACACGCATTGACCTGCGCCTCATGGAGACCTCCGTGGTCGCCACGCAGGAATCCTCGGAATCCGTCACCATCACCCTGCGCATTGATCCCCGCATGCTGGCGCGCATCAAGCGTCTGGCCCGTTCCCGCTATTTGAATTACCAGAGCATGATCAAGCAGTGGCTCAGCGAACGGATGGAACAGGAACTCAAGCATCTCTAAGCAACAGATATGAATTGGAAAACAACCAACGCGCACGGCCGGCAGGCCTTCACCCTCATCGAAATGCTGGTGGTGATCGCCATCGTGGGCGTGCTGGCGGCCCTGGCCCTGGGCGTGGGCCCGGTGGTCATCAAGAAGAAGAACATCAGCCGTGCGAAGGCCGAGCTGGCCAAATTGGAAACGCTCATCGAGCGTTACAAGGGCAAGACCAAGCAGTATCCGCCGGACAATCCCACCAACAGCGCCATCAACCTTTTGTATTACGAGCTGATGGGCACTTCCTACGATGGTGTGGCATGGACCACGTTGGATCAATCCGACCGGCTCACGCCCGCCACGGTGGCCTTCTACCTGGGGAACAGCGGTCTCCTGAACACGACGGTGGCGGGTGGTCCGAGGGCGGAGAACTTCTATGGTGACATGAAGGCGTCGCAGTTCGTGACCTACCGCGCGAGCGGCGCGCCGGACTCCATCAAGCTCTTCAAGGCGCCTGCCGAGGGCGATCCGGCGGGTGCATTGACGGATGCCAGCGGCAACGTGTTCAACGTCTGGCATTACCGCTCATCCAACCCGACACACAACAAACAGTCCTTCGACCTGTGGGTGACCATCCGCGTGGGCGATGGAGAATACGAAACCATTGGCAACTGGAAGTGATTTCGCCGCCATGCACCTTTTGCAAACAACCATGAATTCGAATCCAACAACTCAGTTCCGCAAACAGGCGTTCACCCTCGTTGAAATGCTGGTGGTCATCGCCATCATCGGCATTCTGGCCGGCATCTTGTTGCCCGTCCTCTCCAGCGTGCGCACCAAGGCCAAGGTCGCCCAGGCGAAGATGGAAATGGGCCAGATCGAGAACGCCGTGATCGCCTACAGCACCGAATATGGCCGCATGCCGGCCTCGCAGGCGGCGGCCAATGCCGGCCAGCCGGACTTCACCTACGGCACGGTCAACACCCCGTTTGGCCTTGCGGTGACCAACGGCGGCCCCCCCGCCGCTTATCAGGCCAACAATGCCGAATTGATGGCCATCCTGCTGGACCTTGAGCGATACCGGAATGGCAACAACACCGTGAACCTGAACCACGCCCGCAATCCGAGGAAGATCCAGTTCCTGGATGGCAAGCAGGTCAATGGCCCCCGGCCGGGCATTGATGAAAACGGTCTCTACCGCGATCCCTGGGGCAACCCCTACATCGTCACGGTCGATGGCGACGGTGACGGCCAGGTGCTGGACGGTTTTTACCGCAATGCGGGTGTGTCACGGCAGAGCGGCCAGAATGGTCACGACGGCCTCTTCAATCCCATCGCGCCGGGCACCAGTGACAACTTTGTCATCCGCCGCAAGGTGGCCGTCTGGTCGTTCGGCCCGGATGGCAAGGCCTCGATGAGGGATGACAGCAGCAACCCCATTGCAGCCGATGGCGAAGGCACCTTTGGTGGTGTGAAGGTGAAGAACAGCGACAACGTGGTTTCCTGGAAATAACCAACATCATGCGTTTCAGCATCAAGCAACGTCTGGCACGCCGCCTCCCGCAGAAACTGCGCGGGGACGCCGGGGCGGTCTGGGCGTTCACGCTGCTGGAGCTGCTGATGGTCATCGCCATCATTGGCATCATTTCCGGGATGGCCCTCAAGACGATCGGGAATCTCGCCAAGCCCAAGGGGATGTCCAGCGCGTCACGGCAGGTGCTGGATGATCTCTCCTATGCGCGGTCGCTCGCGCTGAGTTCGCGTTCCACGGTGTATTTCGTGATGGTGCCGACCAACGTCTATACCTTCACAAACTCCCTTTATTCCTTGCAGGAGTCCAACTCCCTGATGGACCTGATCGGTTATCAGTATCGGGGGTATGCGCTTCTCCAGTTGCGTTCCATCGGCGAGCAGCCCGGGCAGCAGCATCCGCATTATCTGACCGGCTGGCGTCAGCTTCCGGACAATGTGTTTTTCCCTCCGGCGGCCTTTGACAACCAGGCGCTCAATTCCGGCACGTTCAGCCGGGCGGATTTTCCATTCCCCAATGCGGATTCGCGTCCGTGGACACTGCACTACATTGCGTTCAACGCGCAGGGGCAGCTTGTTTACAGGAACAGCGTCGGAGACGAACTGGCCACGCAGGGCGACGCGCATGTGCCGCTCACCGAGGGCAGCATTTTCACCCTGCTCAATCCCGACGGCAGCCACCAGCGGGTGGCGGCGGATTTGCTGGAAAGCGAGCCGGGCCTCCACACCAACCGCGTGACGCGTGTCACGGTGAACTGGGTGACGGGGCGTTCCAGGATTGAACGTCTCCTGCGCCAGGCCAACGGCACCTACCTGCCTGAATTCCAATGAAGCTGCGCCATCACAACCAGAAACGCTCCGCCCTGCGCGCGCAGGAGGCGTTCACGCTGGTGGAGATCGCGCTGTGCATCGCCATCGTCGCCTTCGCGCTGGTGGCCATCATCGGCGTGCTGCCGACCGGCCTCGAGGTGCAGAAGGAAAACCGCGAGGAGACGGTCATCAACCAGGATGCGCAGGTCTGGGCGGACACCATCCGGAACGCCACGACCAACGCGGCCGTGCTCACCAACAACATCGAGTGGATCGAATTCAGGACGATCACCATTGCGGGCACCACCACCACCAATTTCCTTGGACGGCTCTACGCCACAAACCTGGCATCCCGCCAGATACTGGGTGCGATCTGCACGCCCAAATACCTCTACAGCGCCTCGCAGACCAACATCAACCGCACGGTGATCAAGTGCCGGTCCATCAGCCGCCCCCTGGCCATGGAGGCCACCAACATCCAGGACCTCACGTTTTCCTACCTGCTCACGGCGGAGGTCGTGCCGCTGAACGGGCACATGTCACCCTTTGGTTCGCCGACTGCGACCACCACAAATCTCTGGGATCTGCGCATGACCTTCGAATGGCCTGTGCTTCGGGATGCCACGAACAACAGCACCGTGGGCAACGGCCGGCGCGTCATCCGTTCCATGGTGGCGGCACGGCTTTTCCAGGAGGACCAGGCCAACGCTTCCGGCGTCGTCACGAACACCGCCTGGTTTTTCCAGCCGGGAACCTTTTCGCCTTTCTGACATGCGCACGCTGAAGACATATCCGGGTTTCAGGCTGCGTCAGGCTGGCATGACGCTGCTGGAAATCATGGTCACCATCAGCATGATGACGGTGATCGTCCTGGGATTGTATTCGATGTTCAACCGCACCCAGCAGGCGCTGCGCGACGGCACGACCCAGGTGGATGTGATGGAAAACGCCCGTGCCGTGGGCGAGATGGCCGGGCGTGAACTGGAACAGGCCACCGGCATGGGCTATCCGGGCCTGACCAATCTCGCCATCGGGTTCAGTCCCGGGGCCATTCCGCTGACCAACTCGCTGGCTGACGGCACGGTCCGCACGTCCTCGCTGCACCAGATATTTTTCATGATCCGGGGCGGCACGAGCATCTCCGAGCGCAATCCCTTCACCGGGGTGGTCACCAACGACCTGCCCAGTTCCTCCTGGCGCGCCGTGGCCTACCTCGTCGGCTACCTGCCCGGGGCAGGGGATGAGGAACGGGTGCTGTGGACCAACGGTGTGGGGGCGCTTTACCGCTATGAGCGCCACTACAATCCGCTGGAGATCGACCTGATCCGCACGAACGCCTTTCTGGACTACCTGAACTGCATGGCCAATCCCGCCTGCCAGGCGAACAGCTTCCATCTCGTCAGCCAGGGCGTCACCTCGTTTGCCGTGACCGCGTATGACACCAACGGCTTTGCCCTGACCGGCAACACGAACCTGCCCTACTTCTTCACCAATACCCTGATGCCGGCGTATCTGGATCTGGAGCTGGGCGTGCTGGAGCCGCACGTGCTGGAGGAGGCCAGGGGATTTGCCTTCACGAACAACCCGTCATTGTCCCGCAGCATTCTGGCGACCAACACCGGCAAG
>CAYQCZ010000281.1:0-6108 GCA_964415955.1 uncultured Verrucomicrobiota bacterium
CGCCATCCCCCGGCGATGTCAATGAGCCCCCGCCGAAGCGCATCGTGGAACGCGAAGGGATCGTCAAGCGAGTGTGGAGTGTTCAATCTCCGACTCCTTATGGTCTTTACAGCGAGAACAACGGCCAGTTGATCAATTACCTCTACACCTCGGACACCGGCCTTCAGCTCAAGTATTACTCCGGGCAGAGGATCCGCGTGACCGGCCAGGAATCCCTGGACAGCCGCTGGCAGAAAACCCCCCTCATTTCCATTCAAACACTGCAGACGCTCCCGTGACATCCGCCGCCAACCTCATCGACGGACGGGCGATTGCGGAGAGCATCCACGCAGAGACCGCCGCGCGCATTGCAGCCCTCAAGGATCGTGGCATGCAGCCCGGACTGGTTTTCATCCGGGTCGGGGAGGATCCCGCCTCCAAGGTTTATGTGGGCATGAAGGAGCGCACGAGCCAGCGACTCGGCATCCGCTCCGAGACCATTGTTCTGGACGTTTCCACCACGGAGGACCAGTTGCTCCACCGCATAGGGGCGTTGAATCGTGATGCGTCCGTTCACGGCATATTGGTTCAGGCCCCGCTCCCGCCACACATCAATGCCGCGAAGGTGTTTGCAACGGTGTCCCCCGCCAAGGATGTGGACGGTTTTCACCCTGTCAATGTGGGCAAGCTCATGCTGGGAGACAGCACGGGTTTCGTGCCCTGCACGCCCGGAGGGGTGCATGAATTGCTCATCCGCACAGCGGTGCCGTTGAAGGGGGCTGAAGTGGTGGTGCTGGGCCGTGGCAACATCGTGGGCAAACCGATGGCGTCCATCCTGATTCAGAAGGCCCCTCATGCAAATGCCACGGTCACCGTCTGCCACTCGGCATCCCGTGATGTAAAGGGCCACTGCCTGCGCGCGGACATCATCGTTGCGGCGATGGGCGTGGCCGGTTTTCTCAAGGCGGACATGGTCAAGCCGGGCGCTGCGGTGATTGATGTGGGCGTGAACCGCGTGAACGATCCCGACGCCAGGAACGGCTACCGGCTTGTGGGGGACGTGGATTTCGCCGCAGTTCAGGCAGTGGCAGGATGGATCACGCCCAACCCCGGCGGCGTGGGGCCCATGACCATTGCCATGCTGATGCGAAACACGGTTCAGGCCGCCGAAGCGGCAGCCAGTTAGGCCGTTCACGCTGTCCCCTCAAACTTATTCATCCATGACACCGACACGCATATTACCCGATCTGCAGGCGGCCCTGCTCTGCGAGGACGTCCGGCAGGAAGTGACAGGCAACATCATCCTCCTGGGAGTGACACGGCTGCTGCGCGTGCCGCAGATGCCCATCACCGCCCACAAGCTCTGTGTGTTCACCACATGGACCGCCGGGGTCGGCGAATTCGTGGAATGCGTCCGGCTGATTGCGCCGGATCAAACCACTGTCATCCGCAAGGCGGAGACGCGGTTTGCCCTGCGTGAGGCCTACCACAGCACGGCCAACGTCTCCTTCTTCATGCAACTCGAATTCAAGACGGACGGCGTCTATTACATCGAGGTGATCGTGGATGATGTCATGAAGCTGCGTTTCCCGCTGCCGGTGCTCGTTGTCCAGCCTCCACAGCAGCCCCAGGGACAGCAACCGGCCGGGCCTGCCGCGCCGCAGGGACAGGGATGATGGCGGGCGTCAGCCTTTCAGCGCACGCTTGAGCACGTTCGCCGTGATGCGTTGCACACGTTCATCCGGGCCATGCGGACGGCTCCAATGGGACCACGGCAGCACGTGTCCCGGTGGGGAAGCCAGTCCCTGCGCCCAGAAGATGGTTGAGGCGTTGAAAACCACGTTCTTCCTGGGCCCTTCATAGACTGTGGCCGTCCACTGTTGCGGACGCACGCCTCCCACCCATGCGGTTCCCGCGCCCACGACCTGAAGGGAGGGGATTTCCGTGGCAGGTTCACCGTGGTATTCCCAACCGATGAGTCCCGGAATGGCCTCTCCTTGACGCATCCTTGTGCCGTTGAATATCCAGTGGTCGGGATTCACGCAGATCCAGTCCCCGCCACCGTTCACCGGCTCCACATTGCGAGCGCCCATCAGCAGGCCCTCGTCCGGGCCGTGCTCGGGAAATGGACCATGATTCCTCTGGCGGTTTTGCGCATAGCTCCGGTCGCCGCCATAGGGGCCGCCGCGAAACATCGTGCGGTTCGGCCTGCCATCGCTGCCGGGCGTCATCGGCGTCACCCAGCAGACGGAATTACCGCACAGGAACAGCAGGCTCACACCGGCGTCGCGCATGGTTTCCACGCTGCGGAACTGGCGGATGTCCCAGTATTCGTCATGGCCGACACTGATGAACGTCTTGCAGCGCAGGCCACGTGACGGCTCCAGCATGTCGCTGTTCGAACAGTAGGTGACATCGTAGCCATGCTCCTCAAGCCAGAAGGCCAGGGGGAATTCAAATGGCAGGAACTCGCCCGATCCGATTGTCAGCGGATCATTGTCCGCCCACGGCCCCTGGTTGCCCTTCGGATCCGTGTAAATTGAATAGTTGTTCGGCCATCGATTGTAGGCCTGCCATGTGTTGTCACTGCACTGGAAGAGGATGTCGGCGGGCCGGTCGTCGCGCACGATGAACACCACGTAGCTTTGCCAGTAGGGCAGGGCGGGGGAATCCGCGATGGTGGAGAGCCTTCCCAGATAAACACCGCTCGGCCAGCCGTAGGGAATGGTCAGACTCGTGGCCACCGGCCAGCGGCATTCGTGAATGTTCTTCCTGCCCGGTGCCGGCACAGGCTGGGGCGTGCCCTTGAATGGGCCAAGCACGGTCATCAAACGGGCGCCGCGCCCGCCATAAAAACCCATCCGGAAAATCTCGATGCTGAAGGCTGCCGCCGGGGCGGTGCTCACGTGGATGTCCAATGTTCCGCCTGCCGCGACGGATTGATGCGAGCAATACCCCTCGATCCATGGAGACCGGAAACCGTCCTTGTCCACCCGCACGCGGGTGAGCTGCCAGTCGCGTGCGCCCTCCTTCCGGTTTTCACGCCGGATCAATGAAGGCTGTCTGGCCGGGCTGAGGATCGCCCCGGCAGGCGCTGTGGATGCTGTGAGTGCAGCGGCCGCCGAGCCTGTGATGAATTGACGGCGGGACAACGCTGGCTGGGATGCGTTTGAATCTGTGCTCATCGGCGCATGGGGTTCGCGGCGGCATTGTAAATGTGCGGAACTGAGGTTGCCAGTCTCGAAAGCTTCCGATGGCGGCTCCGTCTGCGGCCGCTGAGTGCAGGATGTCACCTGCTCAGCGCGTCAACCCCGCCCGCCCGGCGGCCCACTCCATGATGTCCGGGTCCAGTCGTGTGGCCTGCTCGCGCAAGGCCGCCGCCGCTGCCGCATCGCCCTGCAATTGCGCCAGAATGGATCGCGCCGCCAATGCCTCGGCGGAGGCGGTGCGTTCCGATTGGCCGAGCTGCTCCAGTGTCGCGTCCGCCTCCCTGAGTCTGCCCAGCCGCATCTGAACGAAGGCCTTTCCGAGAAAGGCATTCCGGCTGGGAAGCCGGCCCTGCGCGGCCTGGACAAACGCACTCAACGCGCCCTCCAGGTTTCCAAGAGATTCCAGCGCCGCGCCCAGGTTGTTCCAGACACCCGAGTCGCCGGGGACGATTTTCAGCGCGCGTTCATAGGAGTCCCGCGCTTCGTCCATGCGCCCAAGGGCGAAAAGAACATTGCCTTGGTGATGCAACGCGCCGGAATTCAGCGGATCGAGTTGCAAGCTGCGTTGAATGTCGGCCAGGGCTTCATCAAAACGGCCCTTCTCAAACCATGCGGACGACCTGAAGTAATAATCCTGCGCGAAGTTTGGGATCTTTGCGCCAAACCAGTTCACGAGGGAGAGCGTGGCCATGAGCACGGAGGCGACACCGGCGATTCTGAGTCTGCGCATGTCCCTCAGCCGGGCCCATTCCATGATCGCCAGCACGCCCGCGCCGGCGAACACCGCCATGACCGGCCAGACCGGATAGCGGTAACGATCGCACACAAAGAAGGCCACATTGCCCGCAGAATAGAATGCAGCGTAAATCAGCAGGATCAGCAGGGAATCATGCCGTCCAAGTCTCGCCGCGGCCCACAAGCCTGCCGGGGCCAGCATGAGCAAAATCACCCAGCGCACAGGGAGCCAGCGGAGCATGAAAAACTCCGTTTGAAGGAAGGCGAAATCCTTGTTGTTGGGCACTTCCGTGTTCCAGAGCATCAACCAGCATTTTCGAGCCACCAACCGCATCCATGCCAGAGGGTCCGCCATGATTTCCGCCCGGGTGCGCCCTGTCCAATACCGGGAAATGGCCATGGGATGGGCCTCGGGTTCGCGGCCCTTGGACCGCATGTCGGCCTCGTATTCCACCCTGGCCCACACCTCGACCAGATCCTGATAATGGGCCCCGGAGAGCTCCATGCCGCCGCCGGCAGCATTTCCCTGCGTCTGCCGGGACAGGGTGGACAACGATTCGATGACATCCTGACCGACCAGCATGCCATCCGCGCCGCGCTTGTTGCCAAGGTAAAGATTCACACCACCCGCATTCGGCATCAGATGGAAGGTTTCCGACTGTCGCATGTTGATGCAGCCCCAGACGGTCATCATGATCAATGCGCCCGGCAGACCGATCAAAGGCGTGAAGGACGCCGGCGTCCTCGAGTGAAGGCATCGCCATGCAGTGAACAATGGATAAACGGCCAGAAAGACGAGGATGTTGGCGCGTCCTTGGGCTGCCAGTCCCACCAATGCACCACAAGAGAACCACCATGCCCCGGCGCGAAGTCCGGATGTCCTCGTCGCGTGCAGATGAACGAGCAGTGCCAGGCAGATCATGAAGGTGTAGCTGCTTTCAATGAGGAGTTCCCCCTCAAAATAGAGCGGCACCGGTGCGAGCAGGTAGAGCGCACCCCCAAGGATGCCTGCGAGGCGGTTCCTGAGCAGCATGGCCCCCATGAAGGCCACGATCAGTCCGGTCATGATGCCCAGCATGTGCTGCATCAGGAGCGCGAGATCCACGCCCCAGCCGCCTCCCAGCTTGTAGAACACGGCGAGAAACATGGGGTAGAGCAGGGGACGGAAGCCGTTGAGTTCCCGCAGATCCTCGCCGTTGACCAGCATGCGCGCCACAAGGTCGTAGTATTTCTGGTCCAGGGTGGGAACGCCGAAGGATGGATTGGCGGCGTGTTCCAAAAAAAACAAGGCACGGGTGACCAGCCCGAGAAGGGCCAGTGCGACAAGCGCCCGGTGCCATTGCAGCCTGGAGATGTCCCTGAACTGGCCGGCGGGCGTGCGCTCCCCCACAGGGTGAAACGAGTCGCGGGCGCTGCCGGATGTGTCTGCGGGTGCCATGTGTGACAAACTCGACCGCGAGCCTAGAAACTGACGGCGGGAAAGCAACGCCCCAATTGCCGCGGGGAAGCCCATGAATCATGCCAAGTGAAGCTGCGCAAGCCGGATTGCCTGAAATCAGGCCGCACGATCACGAGATTCCCCTTTTCACCGGGCGGCCTCCCGCTATCTTGTCCGCTCTTTGCAACATAACCGGTTGCCGGGCCAGGCTGTGGCGACCTTGGATGAGTGTTTGTTCGATGGAAATTTCACACATACGCAATTTCAGCATCATCGCCCACGTGGACCACGGGAAGACGACGTTGTCCGACCGCCTGCTGAGCCGCACGGGCACCGTGGCGGACCGGGAGATGCAGGATCAACTGCTTGATTCCATGGAACTGGAGCGGGAACGCGGCATCACCATCAAGGCTCATCCGGTGACCATGTATTACAAGGCCAGGAACGGTGAGCAGTATGAGTTGAACCTGATCGACACCCCGGGACATGTGGATTTCGCCTACGAAGTCTCCCGCAGCCTCAGCGCCTGCGAGGGCGCGCTCCTGATCATTGACGCCGCCCAGGGCGTGGAGGCCCAGACGGTGGCCAACGTCCACCTGGCGATGAAGCAGAATCTGGAAATCATCCCGATCATCAACAAGATCGATCTGCCCCATGCCGACATCGAGATGGCCCGCAGGCAGCTCGAGGACATTCTGGCCATACCGGCCGAGACAGCCCTGCTGGCAAGCGCCAAGGAGGGCATCG
>CAYQCZ010000282.1:0-4729 GCA_964415955.1 uncultured Verrucomicrobiota bacterium
CGTCGTCTGGAGAAAAATGCTTTCCACCCTGGCCACCAGCACGCCGTTTTCATGGGATTTTTTGAAGGCCTCCTTCCAGTCGGGATCGGCCATGAAAGCCTTCCATGAAGCATCACGGGCCTCCCGGCCTGGGTAAGCCAGAAGGTAAACGAGTTTTTGATCGGGATTCTCCACCGGCACCCAGTAGCCGATGTTTTCCATGCCGTGCTTTTCAAACAGTTTGCAGGTGTGATCGCGGAAGCGCTTGAGGAGGTCCTCCAATTTTCCGGGGCTGGCGTAATAGGTGCGCATTTCATACACGCGGCTGTCTGCGGCATTGCATGCGATGCCGGTCAGGATCAGTGTTGTGAGGAGGATCGCCAGGCGGGCGGAGTGCGGGAAGGGATGTCTCATGGTTCTTGGGATTGGATACGTGATGCATGGCACTGTGAACGCAGGCCTTCGTCAAAGGAAAAAGTGTGGCCTCAAGAAATGCTTCCTCCGGCGGGATGGTTCGGTTAAACGACACCCATGCCTTCACGACTTGCGAACCAGTGGGTTTTGATCACAGGAGCCTCCAGCGGTTTTGGCGCATCTGCGGCGCGCCTGTTCGGCGCGGAGGGATGCAAACTGATTCTTGGCGCGCGGCGGGTGGACAAGCTCCGGGAGGTGGCCGGTCAGGCAAAGGAGTCCGGCGCTCCTGAAGCGCATGTTCACCCGCTTGATGTCACCAGCACGGCCAGCGTGAACGAGTTTGCCCGATGGGTGAAGACGCTCACGCCCAGGGTGGATGTGCTGGTCAACAATGCGGGCGGGGCCGTGGGCCGTGAGACGGTGGCGGAAGGCAGGGACGAGGACTGGGAGTTCATGATGCAGGCCAACGTGCTCGGCGTGCTGCGCATGACCCGCGCCACCCTCCCGCTCATGCTTCCGCACCAGGCCGGCATCATCATCAACATCGGCTCCATCGCAGGGCGCACGGCCTACGAAGGAGGGTCGGCTTATTGCGCGGCCAAGGCCGGGGAATTGTCCATTACGAGGGCTTTGAGGCTGGAACTGAACGGCACAAACATCCGTGTCGCAACCGTGGATCCCGGCTTTGCTGAAACTGAGTTTTCACTGGTCCGATTTCGCGGCGATGAATCCAAGGCGAAGGCCGTTTACAACGGCATGACACCCCTGTCGGGCGACGACGTGGCGGAGGCCATTGTATGGGTGGCCGGCCGGCCGCCACATGTGTGCATCGACGAAATGATCATCAAGCCCACCGACCAGGCGGCCATCTACAAGGTGCACCGCCGCACCCCGTGACTTGGTCCGGTCAGGAAGCAGCCTGGATGGGTTGCACGCCCAGGGTGCCCTTGAGGCCCTTCAGATAATCCGGTGATTCTGCGATTGCCAGGTGTTTTCTGGCCGCAGACATGCGTTGTTCGATGCCAAGCCGCTCAGCCTCGCCCTTGTGGGAGGTTCTGGTCAGAAACGATTCCAGCGAACCGAGGTGACGCTTCCAGAGCGTGATGTCAAACTGCTGTTTGGCCTTGAGACGTTCGGCATACCAGTCGCTGGAGAGCAGGTATTCGCGTGTGAACATGGCCCGTATTTCCGGATGCGAGAGGTCTTTGCCCTCGTGTTGCCCATGGGCCATGATGTGGAGCAGGGCGTAGAGCGGGGGGCAGGCGAGCTGGATCGTCCCGTCCTCGAAGTAATGGCCCGCCACCCTGACGTGCGTGGCGATGATGCAGTCCACGCTTTCGGCGTAAATCCTCATGTCCTGCAGCTCCGGCCGGAGCATTTCATCCGGAAGGACGGTGGCGGGGTGGTTGAAGACGCGGCCGAAGAAGGTCCGCACAAACTTGCGTGTGATGCGATGCCCGAGGCGGCTGGCGAGAACCTTGCGGCCTTCAAACTCCACATCCGTGCAGCGTTCCAGATGGCCCCCGTCGATGAGGAACTTCGCCTCGCGTTCCTCAGGTGCCATGCGCGCCCACACTTCGGGTATCAACAGGCTGATGTCATGGTCCACGCGGCATTTGGGGCCGACATACCCGGCGGCTGTGATGAACGCGGGGTAATCCGTCAGCAGGAAGGAAACCAGCGCCGCATTGAGATCGATGACGCCGGGCAATGCGTTGAAAGGCGCCTTGGTCAGGGCGCCCTCGGAGCCCGCGCCGGTGGTGGAGGGGGATTTGCCCGTCATGCTGGAGATGAACTCCATGAACAGTTCCGGCAACTCCATGTAATGGATGGGATTGAAGCAGGCCAGCGGCGGAATGTTGTTCCTTTGATCCGGTGGATTGTTCCGGCGGCCGGGCAGCACGGCGGCGACAGGATTGTAAACGGGTTCACGAAGGGGAATGCGCCGTTGCATGCGCATGCCCATTTCCGCGATGTAGCGTTCCCTGGGCTGCAGGAGGTCGGGGCGCGTCTGAAGATACCGCGGATTCTTGGTGGGCTTGCCGTCCACAATGCGGGGATGAGCCGGCGAGACGAAATACTTGGGGCGCTCGTGCTGTGCGGCATTCCGGATCAATGATTGGACCGGATCGGTGTATTTGTAGAATCCAATGGAATCTTCGATCAGTTCACGCGCATCGGCCCCGGTCAACGGCTCGAAGTTGGAGATGAAATTTCCCGGCGACGAAAGGTCCGCCTCCGTCTGTTTGTCGTAACCCCGGTGAATGGCGTCATCCGGGCGCTGGAAGAAGCGGTATTCGCAGTTCTGGACGAACTTGATTGCCAGATTGCGGATGTGCGGCGCCAGATTGCTCAGGGAACGGGTGGGGACCACGACCGAGGCCGTGATGTCGTCCTCCAGCGAGAATTTTACAGCCGGGTGAAAATCCTTGCGCAGTCCGAATGTGCGCCAGGAGCCGTCCGGGTCGAAACCCACGCGCAGGTAATTGGTCACCAGCCTGCGTCCGTCACACTTCAATTCATTGCCGGGGATGCCGTTGATGATGTCCACGCTGAAGTGTTTCCTCCATTCCCCGCCCCAATGGAGCTTGAAGAAGCGCTTCACCACGAACACGAGTTCTCGGATGTGCTGCGGAATGGCCGCGAGCCAGTCGTTGTAATCCTGCGTGTATTCCTGGGGGGAGGGCGTCAGCAGCTTGATCACCGATCCGAGGGAGCGCTTGGGGCTTAGAATCTCGCGGTCATCCGTTCGCGAGGGGTCCTTGAAACGCTTGGAATAATCATAATGAAGCAGCTTCTCCACCTCGTCGAAGTCCGCCTTGAAATTGCTGACGAACACCGGCCCCTGGATGATCGCATCCGTGATGGGCTTGGAAATCTCGGACTTGCCGCCCCCTGAAACGGTGCATGGCTTGTGACAGGACGTCGGCTCGGCCACCGTGCCGATGAGACGCCAGGCGCGGTCCCCGGGGGGCTTGACCATCTCCACCTTGTAGCCTGAAGGACGGATGTAAGCGTGGCCGGGCAGAAGCTTGATGGACTGGTTCGCCCCATCGCGACTCCACGAGACGCTCTGTTTGTGCAGATCAAAATGCACATCCTCGGGCACGTAAACGATGTCCGGGTGGGTCTTGTCCACGGCGTAACCCTCGGCACGCATGTCCATGACATCAGCGTAAAGCTGGCGCACCTCCTCAAAGGAATGGCCGCGGCGTTTGACATGGAGATCCCCGCTGAATGACTCGCCCAGATCGTAGGCTGGATAGACCACGGCCCCGCCGGCGTGCTCCTCCTCGCTCAATCCGAAGAGGTTCGCGGAATAGCTGATCTGGGTTTTGACCTCCTTTTTGCAGTAGCCGAAATAGTTGTCTGCGATGACGGTGACGATCACCCCTTGTGCCGTGCGGCACGTCAGCTTGAACGCGTCGCCGTCATTGTAAATCTCGCCGGGCTCCTTCCAGCACATGGAATCCTTGCGCTGCCGTTCCGTGGCGTCGTCCCAATGGGGCAGTCCCAGCTCCTTCTTGGTGAGTTTCACCAGATGCGGGGCTAGAATCACGCAGCCCGTGTGGCCGGTCCAGTGTTCCACATCAAGCGCGGCATCATTGTCCGGCAGCAATGGATCTCCGGCATTGCCGAAGATGCTTTCCACGAAATCCAGATTGCCCACGAGGTTGCCGGGCACGAAGAAGCGGATTTCCATGGACTTTTCCTCGATGAATCCCGGCACGCCGGGACAGACCACCGGGCGCAGCAGCAGGGACACGAAGCATTCGGCCGGCTTCGGCAGGCCGGCGGTGAAGGGCAGCCGCAGGAGTTCGGAAGGCGGATTCAGGGCGTGCGCGAGCATGCGCGCGAAGACCGCCTTGGGAGCGGCGCGCTTTTCGGCCTGGATCGGCAGCCCGCCCTCGGCCACGTGAAAGGTTCCCTTGGTGGTGCGGCGGTCGCTCTTGGGGTTGTGCAGCACACCCTGACGCAGGCGGTAGGTTTTGACGATGTCTGAGTGGAACTCGTCGCGATCGGGAGGCAGCGAGAGCGCACGGGCCAGTCCATGGCGGTCGAGCACGAAGGTGTTCCCGGGCAACTGCGGACGGATGCCGGTTTCGCGGAGGTGTTCCTCCAGAAAGTTCTGGATGCGTTGATCCGCCGGGCAGAGGTGGTCAGACAGCAGGCGCTTGGTCTCGCGATGGTGCGAAAGAAACGACAGTGCCATGTCATCGAATTCCGATGCACCGCTGTCCGGCGCCGTGGGCTGGCCCATGGCAGCCAGTTTCAAGTTGATGTATTGAACGAGTTTGGCGTCCGGATAAGGGGTCAGGTTGGCACCGAAACCGAG
>CAYQCZ010000282.1:4739-6104 GCA_964415955.1 uncultured Verrucomicrobiota bacterium
CATTTATACAAGCCAGTAAAATATCCAAGAGATCGGATTCTAAAATTCGCATATATGATTGCGTTTCAGGATCACCAAATCGCGCATTAAATTCGATAACCTTCGGACCAAAGTCCGTGATCATAATTCAATCTCAGGTTGTCAACTGCGCCGACACCATAGGTCCCCTCCGCTCGCGCTCAAGAAAAGAAGGCCCTGCAGCCAGTAATTTTTGCAGGACGGCCACGTGCGGGATGAGTTTGTTTCAGCGCCGCGTGTTGCAGGGTTCAATGTGCCGCTGCCAGCGGAGCCATTATCTGACGGTGCCGGATGACGGCCGTGTCACGTTTGGGAAAAGTTTCAGAGTGACAGACCGGGTCTCTTTCCTACAGTCACCGCGTGGATTTCACCGCTTACGCGCTCGTTGCACTCATGGCATATCTGCTGGGGTCCATTCCCACGGGTTTTCTGGTGGCCAGGGCAGGGGGCGTGGACATTCGCAAACATGGCAGCGGAAACATTGGTGCGACGAATGTATTCCGCATCCTTGGCAAGCCTGCGGGTGTCTTTGTGCTGCTGGCCGACGCGGCGAAGGGGTGGTATCTGCCGTTCATGCTGTTGAGCGGTATTTCCACGCTTCAACAATCCCATGAAGGGTTCGTGGGCGCAGACGTTCACTCATCCTTGTTTGTTCAGGTCACTCTGATTCCAAAACTTGCAGTCATTACCTTGGATCCTAACATGGAAAACCCAATTTGGATGCCTTTGCTCGCCGGCATCTGTGCCATCCTTGGCCACAATTACACCTGCTGGCTGCGTTTCAAAGGCGGCAAGGGTGTGGCCACCACAGCCGGTGTCCTGCTGGCCTGGACTCCGGGCGGGTTTGGCATTGCACTTGGAGTGTGGTTGCTGGTTTTTGCGGTCAGTCGTTACGTGTCGCTGGCATCCATCGTGGCGGCCTTGAGTTTGCCGGTCGCAACATGGCTCAGCGGAGGTTCGACGGCGTTCATCATTGTCACCGCACTGCTGGGCGCACTGGCGGTTTACAAGCACAGGGACAACATCAAACGGCTTCTCAATGGCACGGAGCACCGCTTTGGGCAAAAGAAGCAGCAACCAACGGACGCAGCTAAATGAAAGTCACAGTTCTTGGAGCAGGATCATGGGGCACGGCACTGGCGCGACTGCTGCACGGTGGCGGTCACAAGGTCACATTGTGGGCGCACAACACGGCGCGTTTGGAAGAGATCAAGACCACAGGACGCAACGAGCGTTACCTGCCGGGCGTCGATCTTCCCAAGGACTGGCGCGTGGAGCCTGAACTGGCGGCGGCAGTGAAAGGCGCGGATTGCGTGGTGGTGTCGGTCATTTCCAAGGCGTTCAGAA
>CAYQCZ010000283.1:0-1290 GCA_964415955.1 uncultured Verrucomicrobiota bacterium
GTGGAACAGGCCAATGACAACGCATTAGAAAGCAGGCTGTTCAGCCACGTCGAGATCATCGGGTCGCGCGGGGCGGGTGCCGGGCAATTCAACAAGCCGCGGTCCATGGCCCTCGATCATGACGACAACCTCTATGTCGTGGACATGACCGGAAGGGTGCAGAAGTTCGCGCCGGATGGTCGGTATGCCGGTGCGTATCAATTTGAGCAGACCGACAAGGGACGGCCCAAGGGCATGGGCAGGGATGCCGCGGGCAACATCATTGTCGTGGAGCCGCATTACACGCGTGTGAATCATCTCTCGCCCGCCTTGCAGATGACGCAGCAGTGGGGTGAGAAAGGAACCAATGCCGGCCTGCTGGCGTTTCCGCGATCGGTGGCGGTCAATCAACACGGTGAAATCTATGTGAGCGAGTATTTGTATGTGGAGCGTGTACAGCATTTCGAGAAGCCGGGCGGGCGGTTGCTGGGCGTGTTTGGCGGGCCGGGGCAGGGGGAAGGGCAGTTCAATCGCGCGGAAGGACTGGGCATCGACCGGGAGGGGCGCGTTCATGTGGCGGATTCCTGCAACCATCGCGTGCAGGTGTTCAGCAGGGACGGGCAGTTCCTGCGCGCGTATGGCAGGCCGGGCAGTGGCGCGGGCGAGATGAGCTACCCCTACGATGTGCAGGTCGATGACAAGGGGCTTCAATTTGTGTGTGAGTTTGGCAACAGCCGCGTCCAGGTGTTTGATCCAACGGGCAGGTCGTTGGAAGTGCTGGGGGACAGGGGAGGTTCCGTGCGGCTGGCCACACCCTGGGCTGTGGCGTTGGATTCCAAGGGCAATCTTTATGTGGCCGATGCGGGCAATCATCGTGTGGTGAAATTTGTCCGCAGACAATTCAGTGCGGCATGGGGCGGCACGCCATGAGCATCCAGTTCTCATCGCCCTACTGGCTGGTCGTTCTGCCGTTTGCGTGGGGATGGGTGTGCTGGCTGGGGCGCGCATCCGATGTGCAGCTGAGCCCCTGGCGTCGATGGACCGCGATGGGGCTTCGTCTTGTGATTGTCACGTTGCTGGCGCTCGCACTGGCCGGACTTCAGTGGCGCAAGCCGATGGAGGGGATGAATGTTTTCTTCATACTGGACCGGTCGGAAAGCGTGCCTCTGACGCAGCAGGAGGCCGCGCGTTCGCTGGTCAACAAGCTGTCTGGTGAGAAGAAGGATTCAGACCGTGCGGGCATGGTGGTGTTCGGAAGCGATGCAGCGATCGAGATCACGCCACAGCCCGTGGTGGATCTGCAGAAGATTC
>CAYQCZ010000283.1:1300-6095 GCA_964415955.1 uncultured Verrucomicrobiota bacterium
GGACCGATCTGGGGGCTGCCATCCGGCTGGCCACGGCGGCGTTTCCGGAGACGGGCCAGAAGCGCCTGGTGGTCATGTCCGATGGCAACGAAAATCTTGGCGATGCGCTGGCAGCAGTGCAATCGGCCAGACCGCTGGGTGTGACGGTGGATGTGGTGCCGCTTGGAGTGACGCGTGGTGGTGATGTCTCCCTGCAAAAGCTGGGCATGCCCAATCAGTTGAAAAAGGGCCAGACCTTCGATGTAAAAATCTTTGTCCAATCGGACCAGGCGCAGCAGGCGACGTTGAGGCTGTATCGCAACGAACAATACCTTGGGGAACAGAAGGTGGAGCTGGCCGCGGGCAAGAACCTTTTCACGTTCCCACAGACACTGGACCAGCCGGGTTTCTACAGTTATTCGGCAGCGGTGGAGGCCGATGGCGACAAGCTGCCGCAGAACAACAAGGCCCTTGCATTTGCCAATGTGCGGGGTGATCCGCGCGTGCTGGTGGTGTCATCGGATCCATTGCAGGACACACCGCTGGCGCAGGCGCTGCGGCAGTCGCAACTGGAGGTTCGATCCGGTGGGTTGGAGTCATTTCCATCCACCCTTGCGGAGATGCAGAGCTACGACACGATTTTCATCAGCAACATCGCTGCCGGCGATCTTGGGCAGGACATGATGAAGCTGCTGGAGAGTGCGGTCAGGGATTTTGGAGTCGGCCTGGTGTGCGTGGGAGGGGATCAAACCTACGCCGCAGGCGGGTATCGTGGCACCCCGCTGGAGGCGGCACTGCCCCTGGACATGGAACTGGACAGCAAGAAAGTGCTGCCGAAAGGGGCCCTGGCGCTGCTCATGCACGGTATGGAGTTTGACAACGGCAACGAAGTGGCCCGGCAGATTGGACAGGCGGCACTCGACGCCCTTGGGCCGCAGGATGAACTGGGCGTGCTGCTGTGGGACGGCAATGAGCGGTGGTTGTTTCCCCTGACCCAGGTGGGTGACAAGCAGGATTTGCGCAGGAGGATTGCAGGGATGAATCAGGGCGATCTGCCAAGTTTTCAGAACCTGATGACCATGGGGCTGGAGGGACTGAAGAAATCCAGCGCCAACCTCAAGCACATGATCGTGCTCAGCGACGGCGACCCAGGCGCGCCGTCAGACGCCTTGATGGAGGCCTATCGCGAGGCGCGCGTCACGGTGAGCACCGTGATGATCGGAGGCCATGTCATGCCTGACACCATGATCAAGATGGCAGAGCAGGGGAGGGGGCGTTTTTACGATGTGAAATCTGCCGGCATGCTGCCGCAGATCTTCATCAAGGAAACGGCGGTCATTCTCAAGGCGGCGATACATGAGGAGCCATTCAAACCGCAGCTTGCGGCCTCCAGTGAACTGGTGCGGGGCATCGGAGCAGGTGATTACCCAACCCTTCTTGGTTATGTGGCTGCATCGCCCAAGCCGCGCGCCGAGGTGCCATTGGTGTCCGACAAAGGCGACCCCGTGCTCGCGCACTGGCAATACGGGCTCGGACGTGCGGTTGCCTTCACCTCGGACGCGAAATCACGATGGGCCCAGAACTGGCTTGGCTGGCCGCGCTACCGCCAGTTCTGGTCGCAGGTCGCGCAATGGAGCCTGCGCCGTCTGGACAATGCGGATTTCACAACGGAGGTGTCCATGGATCGGGGCGAAGGCGTTGTGTCCGTGGAGGCTGTGGATGACAAGGGCGATTATCGCAACTTTCTCAACCTGCAGACCGTCGTGGTGAGTCCGTCCGGCGAACGGCAGACGCTCAGGCTGGAGCAGACCGGCCCCGGGAGATATGAGGCAAGGTTTCCGACACGCGATGTGGGCGGCTACCTGATGAACATCATGGAACTGAAGGATGGCAAACTGGCCGGGGCACAGGTGGTGGGGGCCAGCGTGAATCATTCACCCGAGTTCAGTTCAAGCGAACCCAACAGGCATCTTCTGGTGCGTCTCGCCGAGACGGGGGGCGGCCGGGTGCTGAATCCTGAACTGCCGGGGGACAATCCGTTCCTGCTGAACCGCCTGAAGACGTTCCAGCCGCGCGACCTCTGGGAGTGGCTGTTGAAACTGGCAATCGTGTTGTTCCCGTTGGATGTGGCCGTCCGCCGCATCCAGCTGGACCGGGAGGAATGGGCCAAAGCCACGGCCACAATACGGCGGTGGCTTCTGCCCGGCCGGAAGGCGCCGCGCGCGCCGGAAGCCGATGAATCGTTGAACGCCCTGCTGGCTAGGCGATCGCAGGTGCGCGAAACCCGCACCATGGCCACCGCACAAGAGGATTTGTTTCTGCCAAAACAGCCCGTGGCTTTGGAGGAAAAGCCGGATTTGAAGCGGCACACCTCCGAGAGGCCAGTTCCAGCCACCGGGGACAAGTCCGGCGCCGCAGGTGGCGGTGATGACGGCAAAGCCGGGGTGACGGACCGTCTGCTGGAGGCCAAGCGCAGGGCCCGAAAGCGACGGTGAAAACCCTTCCATGAGTTCAAAGGCAAAGAAATGCGTTGCGGGATTTGATCAGGGTGTGGCTTTATCCAGACACAGTTCCGCTGAATCCATTCCCCACAGGAAGTGACATGGGCCGCAGTCGTTTGCACATTTTTTATTCGGGCCACGTGCAGGGGGTTGGTTTCCGGCACACGGTGCGTCAGACGGCGATGGGGTTCGATGTTTCGGGAGAGGTGCGCAATCTGCCTGACGGCCGGGTTGAATTGATTGCAGAAGGCCAGCGCGATGAGCTAGTTTCCTTTCAGGAAGCCATCCGCGAGGCAGGTCTGGCGAGTTTCATACGTCATGAACAGGTGGAATGGAGTCCGGCAACGGGCGTCTTTCGAGGTTTTGCGGTAGCACGATGAAGCAATTTAACAAGCTGAAGCGATGAAGTTTGCGATCATAGGCGACATTCACGCCAATCTGGAGGCTCTGGAAGTCGTGTTGGACGACGCCAAGCAACAGGGGGTGACACATTATTGCTGTCTGGGTGATGTGGTGGGGTATAACGCCAACCCCAAGGAGTGTTTGGACATCATCCGTGAGATGGGGATGCCATGCGTGAAGGGCAACCACGACGAGTATTGTTCCATCGACACGGACCTCGAAGGGTTCAACCCGCAGGCGGCTGAAGCCGTGCGATGGACCCGAGCCCAGCTCGCCGAGGAAGACAAGCAGTGGCTGCGGGATCTCAAGTATCTGCGTCTGGTGGCCAACTTCACCATTGTTCACGCCACTCTGGATGTGCCCCAGCGCTGGGGTTATGTTTTCGACAAGCTTGAGGCGGCGGCCAGCTTCACCTACCAGAACACCAGCGTGTGCTTCTTTGGCCACACCCACGTCCCGGTGGCATTCATCCGTGATACCATGGTGCGGGGCGGAACTTACTCGAGGTTTCACATCGACCACAGCCGGAAGTATTTCATCAACGTGGGCAGCGTGGGACAGTCGCGCGACGGTGTGCCGAAGGCGACCTATGTTCTCTACGACATGGATCACCACACCATTGAGCTGCGCCGGCTGGATTACGACATGGCCAAGACCCAGCAGAAGATACTGGACGCCGGGCTGCCGCCGCGCCTGGCCGAGCGCCTTGCCCTCGGAAAGTAGGGTTCCACATCCTCACACACCGCCTTCCGCGACCTTCACCCGCCAGGCCATGGCGTGAAAATCCTCATTCTGAAACCCAGTTCGCTTGGTGACGTGGTGCAGGCTCTGCCTGTGCTGCGGCTTCTTCGCAAACGCTGGCCGGAGGCTGAAATTCACTGGTGGATCGCTGCCGGACTCTCGGGGCTGCTGGAGGAGGATCCAGATGTGTCCAGGGTGGTGCGGTTCCGGCGTGATCAATGGCGCTCTCCAGGGGGGCTGCTGGACCAGTTCCGGATGATTCAAGGATTGCGAAGAGAACGCTACGATCTGGTGCTTGATCTTCAGGGGCTGGCCCGGAGCGGTGTGCATGCGTGGCTTGCCGACGCATCGTTGACCATTGGCATCGGGGACAACCGCGAGGGGGCGCGTGGCTTCTATGATGTGGCGGTGGACCGCCCGGGCTGGCAGTCGCATGCGGTGGAATGGTATTTCAGGGTGGCAGCCGAGGCGGGACTGCCCGTGCGTGAGAGGTTTGACTGGCTGCCTGTGCGGCCCCGGGCTGCCGCCGCCATCCGAAGCCGCTGGCCGTTGGAGGATGGTCCCTGGGTTTTGATCTGTCCCGGTGCGCGCTGGCTCAACAAACGCTGGCCTGTGGCGCATTTCAAAGAGCTGGTTTCCACGCTCGCCCGCCAGCACGCAGGGCTGCGGTTTGGCATCATCGGCGGACCCGAGGACATGCCACTGGGAGCGGTCATCAGTGAAGCCTGCCGCGAACGTGTGTGGAATCTGGCAGGACAGACATCCATGCCGGAACTCATCGAGTGGATACGGTCCTCCGAAGGCCTGGTCACGAATGACACGGGGCCGATGCACATTGCCGCTGCGATGGGCAGACCGGTGGTGGCGTTGTTCGGTCCCACAAACCCTCTCCAGACGGGACCGTATGGGCAGATGGACGCGGCCATTCAACGCAGCGAACTGCGGTGCGTGCCCTGCATGAGCAGCCGTTGCTCGCACAAGCCTGAACTGGAGTGCCTCAACAGAATCGAACCGATGCTGGTGGCTGAACGGGCCCGGCGGGCGTTCAACCTCGTGTAATCCACGCGTCGGTGCTGCGAGTCAGGGCGTGGTTTGTCTGTATTGCGTTGTCCGCAGACAGCCGGCAGCAACCTTTCGTTTGCAAAGCGTCGGACCCTCCCTATCCTGCGGCC
>CAYQCZ010000284.1:0-6085 GCA_964415955.1 uncultured Verrucomicrobiota bacterium
AAGAAACTCCCACGCGCATGCACAAAATCAAACAGGTCCAGGCGTGCATCACGTATCGACACCCCGATCCGCTGGTTGCCGTCGTAGTCCAGATACATCAGCACCTCTTCATCATCCGAGGTGTCCGCCGTCCCCTTGTCATCTATCGCCCCCGTCCTCACTCCCAGTCCCAACGGCCTGCCACTGGACTGGTCCGCAGGGAAGCTCGTCGCCCAGTCAATCACCGTCGGCCCAAACTCCAGCGGCTGCCCCTCAAACCACACCTTGTCGTTGTTGTTCACCACCACCGTCACCCCATGCGCCTCCACGTTGAAGATCTCACCCCCGCCCACAAACGCCGCCGTCTCCGCCGTCACCTTCAATGCATAAAAATTGTCCAGCGCCCCGTTCACCAAATCCCGGATCGCCGCAGGCGTCGTGCTCGTCATCGACGCCATCCCGAAACTCACCCCCTCAAACGCAAACCCATACAACCCCGACGCGCCCGACCAGTTGGCCTGCGTGAAATCAGGATCCCCATACCCCACAAACAAATCCACGTCGCTCGCACCCCAATACGAGGTCGCCACATCCCAGCCCGTGATCGTCCCGAAGTTCTCCGAGATCTCGATCCCAAGCCCAGCCCCGGCCACCGCATCCACAAAGGGCTGGATGAGGGATGCCAGCCCGCTGTTGCCAAGGTTCTGCGGGAAACCCGTCGCCAACGTCACCAACTGCTGCGGTCCCTTCTCAAAGAAGAAACTCCCACGCGCATGCACAAAATCAAACAGGTCCAGGCGTGCATCACGTAGGCTGGCTCCAACTCGCGCGCCCCCGCTGTAGTCCAAGTAGAACGGGTCGGCCCCCGCCGGCATGGTAATCTTCAGACCTGACGGCACTCCTTGCCCCCCCGGAAAGCTCGATTCAAAATCGATGCTTGGTGTGCCGAGCTCACCCGGCCATTTCGACCCAGTATTTATCTGAATTTCAACCCCCGCCGCCTGAAGCTTCAAGGCGTCACCAAAACCATATGTGGCAACATTGTCGGCTGTGGCCTTCACCGCAGTGAACTTGGGAAGCTTGTTGATGGGCAACGTCGATCTGAAGGTTGCCAGAACGAAATCCAGCCCCTCAAATCCAAGCCCTACCAGTCCGCTTTGACCCGAAAGTGGGTTGCTTAGGTTAGGATCACCGTATCCGAGGAAGCCATTCACACCAGTCGCGCTCACAGTCATGCTCCGAACCTCGAAACCGCTGATCAGTGAAAGGTCATCACTGATGGTGAGACCGGCCTGCCCCAGCAGATCATCGAAAAGGGGTTGAATGATGGCGGAGGCCCCAGCAGCCAGATTGGCAGGCAATCCCGTGTTGATGTTTACCGTGTAGGTCGGGCCGAACTCAAAAGCGAAATCTCCAGCGACATCCAAAAAGTCCGCAACCGTCACTTGGGCATTGTCCACCAACAACGTGGTTCGGGCGGTGCCAGCGTAATCAATCACCATGTTCACACCCCCTTGATTGATTGCGAATCCGACAGGCCCACCGTTCTGGGATGGGAAGCTGCTCCCGAAGTCCACCACCGGATTGCTTTTCCCGGTCAAAGTTAGACCAGGCAGGCTCAGGTTGGGGATATCCAGATCTGGCAATTTGAGATCCGGCAGTTCCAAGGAGGGTAATTGAATGGACGGAAGCTGGATGGATGGGAGTTGAATGGTGGGCATCACGATTTTCGGGAGCCCGGGCAATTCAATGTCTGGCAGCTTCAGGCTGGGCAGGCTGATCGACGGCAGCTGGATGGATGGGAGCGACAGGCTGGGCAGCCTGAGTTTTGGCATGAAAGGAATCGTGATTTCAAAATCAGGCAGCGTCAGGTTTGGCAGCGAAATGCTGGGCAGGCTGATGGATGGCAGTGAAATGCTGGGCAGGGAAATCCTGGGCAACGATATTCCATCAATGATTATTGCCGACAGATCAATATCCGGCAGAGATATGCTCGGCAGGCTGATGGATGGCAGGGAGATGTTTGGCAGCGACAGCGACGGGATCAGGGCAGACAGGTTGATATCCGGCAGCGAGATCGACGGCAGATCGATGGAAGGGAGATTGATGCTCGGCAAACTGATTGTCGGCAGGTCAAAATTGAAGATATTGAAGTCCGGCAGTGAAATGGACGGCAAATCTATGCTGGGCAAAGAGATGCTTGGCAAACTCAGATCCGGGAGGTGCAGACTGGGCAAAGAGATTGTCGGCAACTGGAAGTTGGGGAGGTTCAAATCCGGCAGGCGCAAGCCCCGCAGCCGAACATTGTCATTAACTTCAACGACAATCCCTCCGGTTTGAATGCTCAGTATCTCCCCGAGGCCATACGTCGTCAGCGAAGAAGCTTCAGCCTTGAGCGCCAAAAAATCAGGCAGTCCCATCTGGTAGAGGGATGCCTGGCGGGCCATGAAAATGCTCAGGGCGAAATCCATGTCCGCGAAGCCAAAACCAGTCAGATCCGAGCCATTGGTGATATTGTTGGTTGTCGTGTGGAATTTAGGATTCCCAAACCCGAGGAAGCCGGAAACATCGCCGCCGGTGAGGGTGAATGTATTAGCAGGCAAACCCAAAAGCCGGGTCTTGTCGGCGGTAAGTGTCAACCCGCCCGCGGCAGCAATATCCTCCATCGCTTGGACATGGCTGGCGTCGGGAGTGGCGTTTGCTGGGAGCCCCGTGTCGATATCGACAACGGCGGTTGATCCTGTTGAGAAAGCGAAACCCCCTTGAGCGTGGAAAAGGTCCAGCACATCGAGAACACCCACATCAGCCGACACGCCAAAGTGCCTGCTGCCTGCGAAATTCAAGGCAACCGAGGTGGTTCCAGAGATTGTGATCTCGTAATGCCCATCATTGGCACCATTTGCCGACTCGAAGCTCTTGGAAAAGTCCACAACCGCAGGGCCGTAATCTCCGTGCCACACACCACCGTCGTTGAAAGTCAGCTCCACGCCACTTAATTCCAAACTCAACACATCACCCCCGCCAATGAACGTGCCGGAGGCAGCGTTGCCTTTGCCGGCAGCGAAGCCGGGGAGCAAGGCACGATAAGCAGCATCAGATGATATTGTCGGCCGGACCAAAGC
This sequence comes from uncultured Verrucomicrobiota bacterium, assembly GCA_964415955.1. Taxonomy (GTDB): domain Bacteria; phylum Verrucomicrobiota; class Verrucomicrobiia; order Limisphaerales; family CAYQCZ01; genus CAYQCZ01. The sequence continues at coordinate 3,102 of CAYQCZ010000284.1, forward strand.
CACGCCCAGATCCAAATTGGCAAGCTCGACACCCGTCAGATCCTGGCCTGCGAGTGAAGAACCGAAATCAGGTGTGCCGTAGCCAAGAAAAGCCCTCGCCCCTTGGGATGTGAGAGCAAAGACGGAGGACGCCAGATTCGATATGGAGGAGTAATCTGCGGACAGCCCGGGGATGGATGCGACAGCAGTCTTGATGTTGGACGGAACGACGGAATCGCTCAGCGTGGAGAAATTGGCAGGTAGCCCGGTGACTATGTCCACCGACTGGTTCGGGCGACTGCTCATGGTGAAGGAGCCGGACAAATGCAGGTTGCCGCCCACTGAAACAACTCCGGTGAAAGTGGCCGTTGAGGCTTGAGTGAAATACTGGTTGTTCACCAGATGCCCTACCGAAGCCAGACCCTCCGAAGAAACGGCCTTGAGCCCGATCCCGCCCGGCAACTGACGCACCACCAGCTGAAGCCGGTCGGACTTTTGAACAATCTCAAAATACAGATTTCCATCAGCTCCAAGACCTGCGAGGCCGACGGCTGTTTCAAACTTTCCACTGACCGATCCGAAGTTCAGAAAGTCGAAGACATCACCTTCACTCGGAACAAACCCATCCAGCAGTCGCACGTCAATCTTGCCCGCCAGAGTGGCCAGTCCGGAGACGTTCAACTGATCATAGCCCGTGCCAGCCGTGGTCCCGGCGATTTCCACCACCAAAGTGCCCGAAGAGGATTGGGAGAAGGTGCTGAGATTGATGGTTCCTGGCGAATTCCCTGGATTGACCACGCCATCATTTGAAAGAAATGCATCAAGCGACCAACTGCCACCCAGCAATTCGCCGCTTCCAACATGCAGGTAATCAATGACTTGCAATCCACCCTCTGGAGGCCCCTGTGCCGCATGAAGCGTCTCCACCAACTGGGAGGCCACACTTTGCACCTCATGATCCATCGTCGGACCCAGACCAGATGCGCCTCCTGCAGCCAGTGGTGCCGAAGCCTCAAGCACCGTTGAAAAAGCCGTCAACTCATCCGCCTGCACAGATTCTGAAACAACCCCCGCATCTTCTGCCACATCCAATGCTGCGGCGTCAGAGCCGGAGGTGAGATCCATCTGCGCATCTTCCAACTCTGTGAAAAGTGCGGTGTTCTGAGTGTCCTTTTCCGGCTCGAACTGCTGCTGATCCCGGGACGAAAACAAGACGTCGGACTCATTTTGAAACACATCCGCAGATTCGCCATGGCCCGAGTCCGGCTCCAACAAATGAGCATCCAAGGGTTGGGCAGACAAAAGCACTCTCTGCTCAAGAGACTCCAACTGGAAGGCGGACGTTGAAGAGTGTCGTTTCAAAAAGGCAGCACGTTACGAATGTGCGCATGTCATACTCCTGTATTTAATAAAAACAAGACTTTTCTGCGTTCAACCGCAAAGACTTGCGCATCCAATGGCCCCCGCCCTCCGGTAAAATCCTGCCGTAAATCAACAGGGAAGCCCCTGCAAAACTCATGCCGGCTGCGCTCAAGCCCGCTCGATGTATTTGCCGGAACGGGTGTCGATCTTGATCTTCTCGCCCGCCTTGATGAACAGCGGCACCTGAATGGGCACGCCGGTTTCCAGGGTGGCAGTCTTCATGACGTTGTTGGCGGAGTCGCCCTTGATGCCCTCCGGCGAGTCGGCCACGGTCAGCACCACGCTGGCGGGCAGTTCGATGGAGACGGCCTTGTCCTCGATGAACGTCATGGTGACCGAACCGTTCTCGACGAGGTAATTCTTTGCGTCGCCCACAATGTCCGGCGTGAGGGTCACGGTTTCAAACGTCTCAGGGTCGCTGAACACGTAATCCTGTCCGTCCATGTAGCTGAACTCCATGCGCTTGGTGATGAGCGGGACGATTTCCAGTCGCTCGGACGTGCTGAAGCGGACTTCGGCGGTCTTGCCCGTGCGCACGCTGCGGAGCGTGGCCTGCACAAAGGCGCGGAGGTTGCCGGGGGTGCGGTGCTGGCATTCCAGGATGACCACAACGTCGTTGTTGTAGTTGATCGCCATGCCCTTGCGGATTTCGGTCGCGGTCGTAGCCATAGTGTGTTCGTGTAAAGTCGCCAAAAACCCGCCGGTGAAACGAACGGGAGCGTGGAAAATAGCCAGTGACCCCCTGATTTCAAGCCCCGATTCTGGGTGAAACACAGGCATTGGGGCTCCCTCCGATTGCGGACAACCTCTGGAGGCAAGTCAGTTGAGCTGCTTCAATCTTCCAACTCCTGAATAAACTCCCGCATGACCTCAACTCCACCCTCTCCACAATAATGTCCGGGATGCTCTGGAGGAAACTCTGCAGGCAGTCCGTTGCAACGCTCACGAATCTCGTCCAATCGCGCGTCGCCAATCCTAACTGAAACAAAATCATCGAACTCATACGGACTGCCCGCGCCGTCCAAAAACCTCACCAAAACATCTCGCACATACTTGGCTGTCTTCTTGCGTTTATGACTGAAAGTTGACATCTCACGAGCTGGTCAAAACACTGACAAAGTTTCGCGCCGAGGGCCTTTCCCTAGATTCAATCGAAGCTACATGCTCACCTTGTAAACCGCAGCCAAGCCGACTGCAACAATCAGGAAAATGATGCCTGTAAAGAACAGGTGTCTGGCCTCGGGCTTTCGTTTCCAATTCCTGGCGATCACGAACAGCATGGTCAAAAGCCCCAGGCTCACAAAAATGTCGATAAAGAACAGAACGAGGCCAAAACCGCGATTCGTGGGATCATCCGGGTCGTTAAACGTAATTGCACCCGCGAGCAGGAAACCCCACGCGATGATGCCAACCAACACGGCGATGCAGAAAACAACTGTGCTCATGCGTATCGCACACAATCAGAAGGGTTTTGAGTCTGAAATCGGCTTGGCGACAGCAGGCCTTTTCTTCCTCATACTGAATTGTGATTAAGGAGCCGCTGAATAAAGGGGGGTTTTCAGATTTGGGTGATGGAATGGCGG
>CAYQCZ010000285.1:0-5737 GCA_964415955.1 uncultured Verrucomicrobiota bacterium
CACCGGAAATGTCATGGTATTTTCCGTCTGAAGGACGGTTCGCAGCCTGACCTTGATCTCTTCCATCATCTTGACGAACAGCGGATCCAGGTGGCCAAGGACCGGTTTGGACATGGCCGCCAGCACGGATGGTGCGACATTGCTCGGGCCGGGGCCGAGAAGGAGGCGTTGGGGTGGGTCAAAGGGCTTCAGGTTCATCGGCGCGATGCTAGTAAGCCGTCTCGACACCAGCAATGACTTTGCTTAGCGTGCCGCCAATGTCATCAGGCACGGCTTCCACAGACCCCTTGTCGCTGCTGGATTTGTTGAAAGACATCGTCGGCCCGGAAAACGTTCTCCACGATCCGCGGGATCTTCTCGTATATGAATGCGACGCCTACACACTGGAGAAACACCTTCCCAGTTGTGTCCTGCTCCCTGCAAACACAGAGGAAACGGCCCGGATCGTCAAACTCTGCGCCGATCACCATGTTCCAATCATCCCGAGGGGTGCCGGCACCAGCTTGAGCGGTGCCGTCCTGGCCGTGGAAGGCGGGGTGATGATCGCCATGACCCGAATGAACCACATCCTGTCGGTGGATGTCCGCAACCGCAGGGCTCTGGTCGAATCCGGATGCGTCAATGCCTGGATCACGCAGGCCGTCAAGCAGCACGGACTCTATTACGCCCCGGACCCCTCCAGCCAGCCCGCCTGCACGGTGGGGGGCAATGTGGCCATGAATTCCGGAGGGCCGCACACGCTGAAATACGGTGTGACCACCAACCATGTCCTCGGCATGGAAGTCGTGCTGCCCGACGGGACCGTTCAATGGCTGGGCGCCCGCCCCGAAGACGGCGGAGACATTGAAGGATACGATCTGCGCGGGGCGTTCATCGGCTGTGAAGGCATGTTTGGCATCGTCACCCGCGTGCTGGTGCGCCTGATCCGCTCGCCGCAAAGCTTCAAGACGATGCTGGCGGTTTTTGGGAACGTCGCGGATGCAAGCCAGACCGTGAGCGACATCATTGCCGCGGGCATCATTCCGGGGGCCATGGAGATGATGGATCAAATGATCACGACCGCCATTGAGCAGGCCTATCGTTTCGGGTTCCCGCTCGACGCCGGTGCCGTGTTGATCATTGAACTGGACGGCCTCACCGTGGACTTGGAATCACAGTCCGCCACGGTCATGGACATTTGCCGCCGAAACAACAGCCGCGAAGTGCGCCTGGCCGGATCGGAGGCCGAGAGGTTGGAGCTTTGGAAATGCCGCAAACGGGCGTTCGGAGCCATTGGCCGCCTCAGTCCGAACTTCCTCACGCAGGACGGCGTGGTGCCGCGCTCCAAACTGCCGGACATCATGGCATTCATCGAGGATGCCAGCCGCAAGCATGGCCTGCGCATTCCCAATGTCTTTCACGCAGGCGATGGCAACATCCACCCACTGATCCTCTACGATGAACGCGATCCCCAACAGGTCAGGAAGGCGATACAGGCCGGTGATGAGATCCTTCACAAGTGCATCGAACTGGGTGGCAGCGTCACCGGCGAACATGGCATCGGCGTGGAGAAGACCTCCTTCATGGCACTGCAATTCGGACCATCTGATCTCGAAGCCATGCACAGACTGCGCGGCGTCTTTGACCCTGAAACGCGTTGCAATCCCCACAAGATGTTCCCCGGCGGCAAACGCTGCGGGGACTTCGCGCCCCGGAAACAGGCCGCCGCCTGAACCATCCTCCCGCGCCCGGCTGCGCAGTTCGCGGAGTGGCGTGGGATATGCTTCATTGGTATGACCATGATTGCCACGACATCATGACACCGCGTTTTCAGTCGCTCAAAGTGACGGGCCTGGTCGCGATGCTCCTCGCAACGTCAGCAATCCTCAGCGTCGCCTGGTGGGTCAGCATTTCCAAGGCGCGCGGCGAGGTCTGGCAGGTGGCCGAGGATCACGCGCGCGTGCTGACCAGCACGCTGGGACTGCAACTGGAGGCACTGGGCATCGGCGCCTCCACAGAAGCCCGCCGAGAAGTGCTCAGGCAGGTCCGCTGGGACGGTCAGGCCGTGGCCGCCGTGTTGCTGGACCCGACGGGCAGGACCATCCTCGCCTCAAAGGACGCATCGCTGGAGGACTCCCTCTACGAGAAATCACCGCTGGCACACCTCGTGCCATTCCCGGTCGTCATGAATGGCCGCGTTTCCAATCAAAACGAGCCGATACGGCACGGCCAGTTCGTGGCATCCATCCAGCCCGTCCTGCTGACGGCACAACCGGATGTCGCCACGCCTGCGGATTACGGCAGCATACTCCTCATCTTTGACATCAGCGCCTCCCTGCACCGCGCCCGGGCCGCGCTCTGGATTCTTGCCCTGGTCATTTTTTCATTCGCATTGCTGGGCATCCTGGCAGGAAAGCATTTGCTCTTCGACCGGCTGGAAAAGCTCAACCAGGCCGCAAGCGCCATCGCAGCGGGAGATTTCTCCACGGAGATTCGCTTCCCGGGCCGTGACGAACTCGCCACGCTGTCCCACTCGCTCAACCAGGCGGCGGCGTGGGTCGAGAACAGCACCAGGGCCCTGCGTGAAAGCGAGCAAAGCTATCGTGAACTGGTCGAAACCTCCACCGACCTCATCTGGTCGGCCGACGCAGAGGGACGCTGGACCTTCGTCAACCGCAACGCCGCCCTGAAAATCTACGGACGCAAGCCCGAGGAGCTCATCGGCAAGCGCATCAGTTCATTTGCCGCAGAGGATGCCGAGATCGAGAATGTCTGCACCTTCGAACAGATCGACAAGGGCCAGAACCACCTGCAGGTCGAAACCGTTCACCTCAGAAAAGACGACTCGGAGGTGCATTTGAGCTTCAACGGTTTCATCCAGCGTGACTCGCAGGGGCGGGTGACCGGTCTGACGGGCATCGCCCGGGACACCACCGCGCGCAGACAGGCCGAGGAACGGGTGCGCGAACAAGCCAGCCTGATTGACCTCGCGGGCGATGCCATTTTCGTCCGCGACCTGGAGGATCGCGTGCTGTTCTGGAACCGCAGTTGCGAGCAATTGTTCGGCTGGACCAAGGAGGAGGCCGTGGGACAACAACTGACACGGCTCGCATTCAGGGATCTCAAGGCCGTGGGCGACGCACAGCAGGCGGTCCTGAAACACGGTGAGTGGTTTGGCGAATTGCATCCGGTCAACAAACAGGGCGTCGAGATCATTCTCAACAGCCGGTGGACGCTCGTCCGCAACACCCACGGAGAGCCACAATCCATGCTGTGCGTGAACACGGACATCACCGAGAAAAAGCTGCTTGAAGCCCAGTTCCTGCGCGTGCAAAGGCTCGAGGGCATCGGCACGCTCGCCAGCGGCATCGCCCATGACCTGAACAACGTCTTCTCACCCATCACCATTTCGCTCGCGTTGCTCAAGGACAAGGTGGCCGACCCGGGGCCCGCCAAAATGGTGAACGTCCTCGCCACCAGCACCAAGCGCGGGGCCGACATTGTGAAGCAGCTTCTCACCTTCGCCCGTGGCACCGAAGGCAAAATGGGGCTGCTCCAACCCCTCCACATCGTCAAGGAACTCATCAACATCATCAACGGCACCTTCCCCAAGGCGGTTCAGCTCAAATACAACACACCCAAGTCCCTCTGGCCGGTGGTCGGCGATGCCACACGCCTGCATCAGGTCCTGCTCAACCTGTGCATCAACGCACGGGATGCCATGCCCGATGGAGGCGTCCTTGCCATCCAGACCGCCAACGTGGACATCGACGCCCACTTTGCACGTCTCCAACCCGACGCAAAGCCCGGCCCGCATGTGGTGATTGAAATCACCGATTCCGGCACCGGGATTCCACCGGAAAATCTCCAGCGCATCTTTGATCCCTTTTTCACCACCAAGGAGCCGGGAAAAGGGACGGGGCTGGGACTTTCCAGCGCTGTCGGCATTGTGCGCAGTCATGGCGGCTTCATCACGGTCAAGAGCACTGTCGGAGCCGGCACCACATTCAAGGTTCATCTGCCCGCCCAGCCGAGTGAAGGCGAGGCTGCGGTGCGCCCGTTCGAAACGCCTGTGCCCAGGGGCAACGGGGAACTGATCCTGGTGGTGGAAGATGAGGAGGTGGTGCGCATGGCCACCACCGCCACCCTGGAGCGGCACGGCTACCGCACCATCCTGGCTTCCAACGGCATCGAGGCGATGAGCGAATTTCAGGCCAGACAGAAGGACATCGCCCTGATTCTCACGGATCTCATGATGCCGCGACAGGATGGAGCTTCGTTCATCCGGCACCTCAGGGAGATCAACATTCACGTGCCGGTGATCGTCTCCACGGGCATGGATGCCGAGCGCGCCGTGGAGAAAATCTCCCAATATGGCATCGCCGCCATACTGGAGAAGCCTTACACGGGAGATCAACTGATCCGCACGATCCACCGGACGTTGTCCGACGCCCCCGCACAAAATTGAAGCTGGCCCGCTGCCTGATCTGTTGATACATCCATCGCCAACAGCAACGGCCCGAACACACCCAACAGGAACCTCGTGTCATGAACCAGCCAGGATACGCCATCGGACAGGCCGTGTTCATCCGCACGGACACTGTGGATTACGAGGAGACGTCCATTCCCTTCAAAAGCCTCGAGGAACTGGTGACCCTGTGTTCCCGACCCCACGACAATCTCGTTCTGGAAAAGGTTCTCGTTTACAGCATGGTCGAAGGCGAACCCACCGCAGTGACCCTCGGCTTCATCGCCGCCAGCAAGGGCACCCGCCCCGGCAACGCACTGATTGCAGACTAGGCTGCGATGTCCGTGAACAGCTTCGTTCCCTCCCGCATGGAAAGCACGCGACCCAACGGCGTCTTCCCATTCCCGCCCAGTGACGCCTTCAACGCAGTTTCCTTACCCGCTCCAGACGCCAGCACCCACACCTCCCGCGCCGCCGCCAGCACGGGATAACCAAGCGTCAGCCGTTGCGGCGGCGGTTTCGGCGAATCAAACACCGCCCGATACACAGCCGCATCCTGCATCATGACTTCCGGCTCGCTTGGAAACAACGACGCCACATGCCCATCCTCGCCCATGCCCAGGAAAACCAAATCGAGCACAGGTTGTCCGTCCTGCATTTCTCCACAAACCGCGCGCAACCCAGCCTCCGCCTCTCGCGCCGCCGCAATCGGCTCGTCCTCGCCCCGCAGCCGGTGAACCTGCCCAGGTAAAATGCCAAGCGGTTGAAGCAGCAACTCATCCGCCATCCTGAAGTTACTTTGGGCATCGTCAGGCGGAACGCACCGTTCATCCGCCCAGAAGAAATGCACTCCATCGAATCTCACCTCCGTTTCAAGTGCCCGGCTGACAGTCTCGCGGAAGAACGCCTCGGTGATGCGTCCACCCGAAAGTGCGACGGTGAACACCCTCTGAGACGACGACCTGCCAGCAACAAGTGCCAGCCACCGGGATGCAGCCTTGGATGCAAGTTCCCCAGAAGAGTCGAAATGGAAAATCTCAACGTTCACAACAGGCAAAATCAATCCACAGCCTCACAAAAGTGATCGCTCACCCCACGGGCTGCGGGTCACGCCACACGTGGCCGTTGGCGGAGAGCAAATCCTCCGCCGCCACCGGGCCCCAGCTTCCTGCCGAGTAAAACTCACGGTTGGTCAATGGCTTGCCCTCCCATCCGGCGCGGATGTTGTCCACAATGTTCCAGGCGGTCTCCACCTCGTCGCGCCGGATGAACAGCGTGGCATCGCCCGCC
>CAYQCZ010000285.1:5747-6084 GCA_964415955.1 uncultured Verrucomicrobiota bacterium
TGCAGGCCGGTAGCGTCGAAGTCGCGGCGACCCTCGGCCACCGCTTCGAGCAGCAGCCGCTCATACGCTTCAGGTGTGTAGGCGCCAAACTCGGAATCGTAGCTGAAATTCATCCGCACCGGTCGGACGGCCATCGTGGTGCCGGGCACCTTGCCGTTGAACCGCAGGTAAATGCCCTCATGCGGCTGAAGTCGCAGTGTCAGCGCGTTGGGATCGAGCTTCGTGCCGCACTGGGCCGCGAACAACACGTTGGGCGTGGGGCGGAACTGGATGCGGACCTCGCTGGCGCTCAACGGCAGGGCCTTGCCGGTGCGCAGGTAGAACGGCACGCCGGACC
>CAYQCZ010000286.1:0-6076 GCA_964415955.1 uncultured Verrucomicrobiota bacterium
ATGGCATCCTCCAGATCCATGGCAAGTTCAAGCCCTTTGCGTTGCGCGCGTTCGGCCCGGAGCTCCATGGCGTTTTCCATCTCCTCCCTCAGATGGAACTCGATGTGTTCGATCTCGACTTTTTTCGCCTCGATTTTTGAGAAGTCGAGGATGTCATTGATGATGTCCAGCAGAGCCTCGGCGCTGGAGCGGATGGTAAGGGCAAAGTCCCTTTGTTCAGGCGTCAGGCCTGAATCCAGCAGGAGGCCGGTCATGCCGATGACGCCATTCATCGGTGTCCGTATCTCATGGCTCATGATGGCCAGAAACTCGGCCTTCAGACGTGCGGTTTCGAGGGCCTGATCACGCGCCTTGGCCAGTTCCTCCTCGACGTTTTTGAGCTTGGTGATGTCGCGCGAGACGCCAAAGGTGCCCATGATGTTGCCCGCGTCATCCCGCAGGGGCATCTTGGTGGTGAGAGCCCATGTGATGGTGCCGTCCGGCCAGGTTTCCTTTTCGGTCTTGCCGATGATGGGTGTTCCCGTGAGCAGGATCCTTTGTTCGTCTTCGTAGGCCTGCTGGGCGTGCTCCCTTGAGAAGAAGTCGAAATCACTTTTGCCGACCGCATTGTCCGGGTTGCTGAGGCCAAATTCCTCGGCCAGGGCGTGGCTGACCTTCAAAAACCTGGACTGGCTGTCCTTGAAATAGATGCGGTCGGGCAGGTTTTCGAGAAGCGAACGCATGAGCTCCCGCTCGCGTGTCAGCGCCAGTTCGGTGATTCGCTCCTGGGTGACATCCCAGAACATGCCCTGCACGCCGGCAATCCTGCCCGCCGCATCCCGCAGGGGGGTCTTGATGACATGGACATAAAGCTTCCCGTCCGGCGTCTGATGTTCCTCGATGGTGTCAAGTGTTTCGCCCAGCTCCATGATGCGGCGGTCGTCATGCCGGTATTTGGCGGCCAGTTCGGCGGGGAAAAGGTCGAAGTCCGTCATGCCCAGCAGTTCGGCGGCGGGGCGTTTGAGTTCCTCGGCATAGCGGCGGTTGCAGAACGTGATGCGTCCCTCGTGATCCTTCCGGAAGATGTTCTGGGGGAGGTTCTCGACCAGTGAGTGATACAACACCTCCGACTGCCGCAGGGCCTCTTCGGCACGGCGGCGTTCAGTGACATCGTGGAAGATGCTCAGCAGCACCGGGGGTTTGCCGGGGTTTTCAATGAAGGAGTTGGAGAGGGCGATGTCCACGCGGCGTCCGGAGCGGAACACCACGCTTTGTTCCTGACGCCTTCGCACCGTGCGCCTGGCAAACCGCTCCCTGTATTGCTCCACGATGCGGCTGACATCCGGCCCCGCGTCATAAACCGCGGTGAAATGTCTGCCCACCATGTCGTCCTCGGGCATGCCCACCATGTCGCAGAACGCCTGGTTGACCGCGAGAATCGTGCCCGCCTCGTCCGTGAGCCGCATGCCGTCGGCGCACATGTCCCAGACGGCACGAAAGAGCTGCTCGGAATTCAGCAGGGTTTCCTCCGCCTTTTTGCGGGCTGTGATGTCCTCGACGGTGCCTTCGTAACGGACGATTTCCCCTTCGCTGTTGCGGACGGCCCGCGCGTTTTCGGAGATCCAGATGATGGACCCGTCCTTGCGGCGGATCCGTGATTCAAAATGCGAGATGGAATCATCCGCCTTCAGCATGCGGGCGAACTCCTCGCGCCTGCCCGGCTTGACGTATAACTGGTCGGAAATGTTTTTGACCGCACGCTTCAGCTCGTCCGGCGAATCATAACCGTAGATCCTGGCGAGCATGGGGTTGGCTGTCAGGTAGTTCCCGTCCGGCGTCGTCTGGAAAATGCCCTCGTTGACATTTTCAAAAATGCTCCGGTAGCGCTGCTCCGCCTCCTCCAGGGCCTCGCCGTTTCTGCGGTTGATGTCCGCCTCCCGGGTCAGTTCGACCGCCTTTTGCCGCAACTCCAGCTGGGCCATGACCTGCTGGGCCAGCTTGGCAAGTGCATCCCGTTGCGCGTGATTCAGGCGGTCGGGCTGTCTGCCCATGACGCTGAGTGTTCCGATGACCGGACCCCCGGGTGACGCGAGCGGAGCCCCCGCATAGAAACGGATTCCATCGCCGCCACGAACCCACCTGTTCAGCCTGAAGCGTTCATCCTCCGACGCGTCATGCACTTCGAGAAAAGCCCCGGAGCGCACCACCACATCAGCAAATGAACCCTGCCTGGGTATTTCCGCCAGGCCCGCCCCCAGTGCGGCCTTATACCATGCCCGGTGCTCATCGAGAAAAGCGATCACTGCAATGGGCTTGCTGGTGATGAATGCCGCCAGGCTGGCAAGGTCGTCGAACGTCGGCTCCGGTGGCGTATCCAGAATCTGGTATCGGCGCAGGACTTCCAAACGGGCTGACTCGGACGGCGTTTCAACAGGCGGGGTGGTCATCTGGGATCGTGTCTGGTGCTTGGCCGGAAGCATTTCAAGAGACCGGCGATTTTCCAAGCCTGTTTGCCGGAATACTCAGTTGACGCATGCAGGGTCGGTTTGTAGATTGCGCGCCGCTTTTTGAGTTCCAGAGTAGCTCAATGGTAGAGCAATCGGCTGTTAACCGATCGGTTGTAGGTTCGAGTCCTACCTCTGGAGCCATCTTGAAAACGCCTTGTTTTTCGAGGTTTCTGAGCGGATTTGGAGGCTGTTTGACCCCGACTGTCAGCGGAAATGCCAGCAGTGCCGCCATCGTTGCGACAATGCGGGCATGCCGGGCGTTCTCTCCAGTTCCGGACCGGACAGGCGGCGTTGGCCTTCAGCCGCAAACTTTCCTGGCGATGATGGGTTTGTTTCCGCTGCCTTAATGCATGGGGGGCATGCCTGCTGCAGAGCTCCAAGGACATGCGGAACTTGCGCTGCCGACGGCCATGATCAAGCGCCCGCTTCCGCAGCAATGCTGTTTGCCAGCCATGGCGGCCATGTTAAGAATGCACAAACATGCGTTCAATTCATTGCAGTTTCGGGAAGATGATGGCCCTTTCGATGTGGGCGTTGGCCGCGTGCCTGCCTTGCGTCGCGGAGACCGGCGGGGACGCACGGCTTGCCGCCCTCCAGGCCGACGCGAAGAAGTCCTTTCGCGAGGTGGTGACTCCGTTCGTTGAATCCTACTGCGCCGGCTGTCATGGTCAGCGACGGCAGAAGGCGGGCATTGATTTCCGGCCTGTCCTGAAGAGCCCCGGCGAGGCGGCGGCGACCAAACGCTGGAAACAGGCCGTGGCCAGTGTGAAAGCGCATGACATGCCGCCTGAAAATGCGGACAAGCAGCCGTCGGAGCAGGAACGGACGAGGTTCATGGAGGCCGTGGCGCGCATCAAATACCTCAGCGAAAAGGATCCCGGGCCGTTCGTCATCCGCCGCCTGACCAAGGTGGAATATGGCAACACCTTGCGCGATCTTCTGGGCGTTGACCCGGCCATCGCTGCTGAACTTCCTGACGAAGTCTTTGGCGAAGGATATTTGAACACCCTTTCCCCGCTGCAGTCCGAGCAGTTCCTGGCCATTGCCAATGAAGTGATTGACCGTGTGCTGGCGCCTGAGGGCAAACCTCCCACCAAGGTCCAGTCGCGCCTGTTCGGCAGGACGCCCCGTTCAGCGGCGAATGAGCGGGATGCGGCGGGGGACGTTGCGAGAACGCTGGCCCGCATGGCCTATCGACGGCCGCCTGCGGAGTCCGAAGTGGACGTGTTGTTGAAAGTCTTCGAGCTCGGGCGCAGCAACGGGCTTTCCTACGACGGTTCGCTCCGGCTTGTGTTGAAGGCGGTGCTGGTCTCCCCTCAGTTCCTCTTCATCACGCCTGCCGGGACTGTGCCGGCGGATCAGAAAATTGTTCCGCTGGATGACCATCAGCTTGCGTCCCGGCTGTCGTATCTGCTCTGGGCGACAATGCCGGACAAGGAGCTCTCCGGGCTGGCAGATCAAGGGAGGCTTCGTGATCCGGAGGTGTTGAAGGCCCAGGCCAGGCGGTTGCTGGCCGATCCAAGGTCCCGTGCGTTGTTCGACGGCTTTGGCGCCCAATGGCTGGGACTGGCCGATTTGCAGACCAGGACGTTTGACACGGAGAAATTCCCGCTGATGACAGCCTCGATGCGGGCGGCCATGTATGACGAGGCCCGGTTGATGTTTGAGAGCATCGTGCGTGAGAACCGCAGCATCGTTTCGTTTGTGGACGCTGAGTTCACGTTTCTGAACGCCACCATTGCGCCGCTCTACGGATTGGAGAAGGTTGTCAAGGGCCCCGCCATGCGCCGTGTGCCTCTCACAGATGCCAACCGCGGGGGCATTCTGGCGATGCCCGGCATCCTGGCCGCCACCTCGTTTCCAAACCGCACCAGCCCGGTCAAACGGGGTGTTTGGGTGCTTGAACAGGTGCTGGGCGAGCATGTGCCCCCGCCGCCCGCCAACGTGCCCGCACTGGAGGAGCAGGACTCCAGGCTGGCCGGTGAACTGACTCTGCGCCAGCGCACCGAACTGCATGTCCAGAACGCCGTCTGCGCCAACTGCCACAAGATGCTCGATCCGATTGGATTCGGGCTCGAAAACTTTGATGCCATCGGGCGCTGGCGTGAAAAGGACGACACTGGAGGCACGATTGATGCCGCGGGAGCCATGCCGGACGGCCGGGCCTTCACCTCACCGCGTGAGCTCAAGGCCATGATCGCGGCCCGCAAGGATGACCTCTGCCGGAATCTTGCGCACAGGCTGCTGTCCTATGCCTTGTGCCGCCAGTTGGAAGGCTATGACGAGGTGGTGGTGGATCAATTGACGGAAAAGATGGCCAAGGACGGCCATCGCATGCAGACTCTGATTACTGAAATAGTCACCAGCCATCCATTTACGCACCGCCGCATTCATTAACCTCAAACCATCCTCCATGAGCAAGCATCACCTGATCAATCGCCGGACCTGCCTCAAGGGCATTGGAGCATCACTGGCCTTGCCGTTGTTCGAGTCCATGGGATGGGCGGCTGCGGGCAGGGCCGCCTACAAGCCACCTGTCAGGCTCGGATTCATGTATATGCCCCATGGCGTGATCATGAACCAGTTCTGGCCGTCCTCGCCCGAAACATTTCTCCAATCTCCTCCGCCCGCCCTGGCATCACTGAAACCCGTGCTCGACCAGTGCCTGCTGATGAAGGGGATTTCAGGGGTTCCCATCTCGCCGTTCAATGGGGCGCCCCATGCGTTGGAACTTTCCACATGGCTCACGGCCACGCTGCCCGATGCGAACAAACGCAACCGCGTCAACATCGCCATCTCCGCCGACCAGATTGCCGCGAACCACTGGGGCGCGTTTACATCGCTGCCCTCGCTGGAGCTGGCGACCATGCCGCAGACCCACAAGGAAAACCAGGAAGGCCTCAACGAAGCGTATTACTCTCATTGCAGCTTCCGCTCGCCCACCCAGCCGGTGCCCGCAGAGATCAACCCCCGGAGCGTGCTGAACCGTCTCTTCGGCCAGCAGGACAGGCCTGGTCGCACGACTCAGGCGGGGCCTCTCGACAGGCAGATGCTGGACCTGGTGATTGGAGGGGCGAAGGATCTCCGGCGCAGGCTGCCGCAGCCCGACCAGCACAAGCTCGACGAATACCTGGACAGCGTGCGGTCCGTCGAGCGGCGCATCGCGGCCATCGAATACCGCCAGAAGGAGGCGGCGCTGGAAAAGGCCGGCGTGAGCACGCGCAAGCGGCATGAGTCCGACTCGCCACCCATCGAGATCAAGATACCCATCGGGGACAAGCGCAGTGAATACATGCAGGTCATGTGCGACTTGAACGTGCTGGCCTTCCAGACGGACACGACACGCGTCTCCACCTACATTGGCTCCACGCCGAACGGCGTTTCCTATCCGGAGCTCGGGTTCAACGACCAGCACCACTCCCAGACCCATCACAACAACGAGCAGGAAAAAGTCAGGAAGGTTGCCGCCATCACGGAATTCAACATCGGGCAGTTCGCCTACATGGTGAAGAAGATGGCCTCGTTGCGCGAAGGTGAAGGCACACTTCTGGACAACTGCATCATGATGTGGGGCTCGGGGCTTGAGGACG
>CAYQCZ010000287.1:0-5664 GCA_964415955.1 uncultured Verrucomicrobiota bacterium
ATCGCCATCGCGCTGGTGCTGTGCGCCGTGTTCATACCCACCGCGTTCATCAGCGGCCTGACGGGGCAGTTCTACAAGCAGTTCGCGATCACCATTGCGATCTCGACGGTGATCTCGGCCATCAACTCATTGACCCTTTCACCGGCATTGTGCGCCGTGCTGCTCACCGCGCATCATGAGAAGACCGATCTGCTCTCCCGTGTGATGGAGTTTCTGTTCGGCTGGTTCTTCCGTCCGTTCAACCGCGTGTTCAACTGGGCTGGCAACGCCTACGCGGCCACAGTGGGCGGCATTGTCCGCAAAAGCTTCCTCATTTTGCTGCTTTATGGCGGCCTCGTTTATCTGACGGGCTGGACGTTCACCAAGGTGCCCACCGGGTTTGTGCCCACGCAGGACAAGCAATACCTGGTCGCCTTCGCGCAACTGCCCGACGCCGCCTCACTGGACCGCAGTGAAGCAGTCCTGCGCAAGATGGCGGACATCGGACTGAAACATCCTGGCGTCGAAAGCGCGGTGCAGTTTCCCGGTCTGAGCATCAGCGGCTTCAGCGTCGCCCCCAATGCGGGCATCGTGTTCTTCTGCTTGAAGCCTTTCGAAGAACGCACCACGCCGGAGCTTTCAGGGCCTGCCATCGCTGGAGCGTTGAACGCGCAGTTTGCCGGCATCGACGAGGCGTTTGTGCTGGCGGTCATGCCACCTCCGGTCAACGGCATCGGGCAGATCGGCGGATTCAAGATGTTCATCGAAGACCGCACGGGGCAGGGCTACGATGCGTTGTATCAGAACCTGCAGGCTGTCATCGGTCAGACCTATGCGAACACCAACCTCGCCGGGGCCTTTTCCACCTTCACCGTGAATGTCCCGCAGCTCGATGCGGAGATCGACCGCGTGAAGGCCAAGTCCCAGGGGGTGCCGTTGCAGAATCTTTTCGACACGTTGCAGGTGTATCTCGGCTCACTTTACGTGAACGACTTCAATCTTTTCGGCCGCACGTATCAGGTCGTGGCACAGGCGGACGCGCCTTTTCGTGATCATGCCGATGACATCACGCGCTTCAAGACGCGCAACGTGCAGGGCCAGATGGTGCCGCTGGGAACACTGGTCACCGTGAAGGACAGCTACGGGCCGGATCGCGCACAACGCTACAACGGCTACCCCGCCGCAGAGATCAACGGCGGTGCTGCCCCCGGTGTCAGTTCGGGCGAGGCTGAGGCCGCCATGCAAAGGATTGCGTCCACCCTGCCCAAGGGTTTTGCCTACGAATGGACGGACCTCACCTACCAGCGGATTCTGGCGGGCAACACCGCCGTGTATGTCTATCCGTTGTGCATCCTGCTCGTGTTCCTCGTGCTCGCGGCTCAATACGAAAGCTTCCGCCTGCCGCTGGCGATCATTCTGGTCGTGCCGCTGTGTCTGCTGTTTGCACTCGGAGGCGTGTGGCTCAAGGGCGGCGACAACAACATCTTCACCCAGATTGGACTGATCGTGCTCGTCGGTCTGGCCTGCAAGAACGCCATTCTCATCGTCGAGTTCGCCAAGCACAAACAAGATGAGGAGGGCATGGATCCCATTGCGGCTGCGATCGAAGCCTGCCGGCTGCGTCTGCGCCCCATTCTCATGACATCCATCGCCTTCATCGCGGGGGTGTTTCCCCTGGTGATCTCCACCGGTGCGGGTGCGGAAATGCGCCAGGCCATGGGGCTTGCCGTGTTTTCCGGCATGATCGGCGTGACGCTGTTCGGTCTGCTGCTGACGCCAGTCTTTTACGTGGTGCTGATGAAACTGCGGATGAAACGGCCGGTTGTTGGTGTCGGGAAGAGCGGTCCTGCGAAGGGGACAGCCGCCGCCACAGGTGTTGTTTCCCTGCTGCTGCTGAGCCTGACTGCGGGTGACTTGAATGCCGGATGGTTCAAGCTCAAGCAGGATTACCAACCGCCCGCCATCGAAGCTCCCGAGTCCTACCGTGATGTCTCGCAGTGGAAGGTGGCCAATCCCTCCGACGCCGCTCCCAAGGGAATGTGGTGGACCATGTATTCCGATCCCGAACTGGACCGGCTGATGGTCCGCGCAGCTGAACAGAACCAATCATTGAAAGCCGCCGTGGCGCGCTTCGACCAAGCCCGCTCCGTGGCGAGGGTGGATGCATCGGCGTTGATGCCCAATGTCACATTCAACCCGAACGGCGACCGCCTCCGTTTTTCACCAAATCAAAAGCCCAGTTTTGGCAGCCTGACGGCCACGACCCTGCGCACACCGGTGGATTTGAGCTACGAGGTGGATTTGTGGGGCAGGGTGAAGCGGTCCTTTGAAGGTGCCCGCGCCGAAGCCGCTGCGGCGGCTGCCGATGTGGAGCATGTCATGCTGGGCATTCATGCGGAGGTGGCCAGGAACTATTTCACGATCCGCAGCATTGATCTTCAGAGAAAAGTGGTGAAGGCGTCCATCGCCCTCCGCAAGGAGGCGCGCGATCTCATCCAAAGCCGCGTGCGGCTCGGGATTGCAGCCGAACTCGACATGGCACGCTCCGACACCGAAGTGGCATCGGCGGAAGCCGAACTGCTGCGCTTGGACCGCGCCCGCGTATCGCTTGAAACGGCCCTGGCCATACTCACGGGGACGCCTGCACCCCAATTCACCGTGGCTGAACTTGACGATGCGGTGATCGCAGCGATTCCAGAGGTGCCGGTGGGCCTTCCATCCGACCTGCTGGAGCGGAGGCCGGATGTGGCAGCCGCAGAACGACAGCTTGCCGCGGCCAATGCGCGCATTGGCGTGGCCAAGGCGGGATTCTTCCCCGTGCTGCGGCTGACGGGGTCGGCGGGGTATGTGAGCGCGGAGGTCAATTCACTGTTCAACTGGGACAGTGCCGTGTGGTCGATCGGTCCCAGCGTTTCACTGCCGATTTTCACCGGCGGACGCAACCGCGCCAACCTGGCCCGTTCACGGGCGGCCTTTGATGAAGCCGTGGCGTCCTACCGCCAGCGGGTGCTGGTCGCCTTTGCCGACGTGCAGGAGCAGTTGAGCCTGATGAAGCTGATGGCGGATGAAGCGGCGGTGTTGCAGGACATGCAGGCGGCGGCGCAACAGACCTACGATCTGGCACGGGTGCGATACGATGGTGGCATTTCCAGCTACCTCGAAGTCATCGAATCCCAGCGGACGCTGCTGGCCACCAAGTTGCAGGCCGCCGCACTGCACGGTCAACGGCTCGCGGCCAATGTGCTCCTCGTCAAGGCCCTCGGCGGCGGGTGGAATATCCCCGCAACGGTGGATCGCTGAGATCGCACTTTAACACTGCTCCCGCCCAGGTTGGCATTGCGGAGCGATGCGGTTGCTTTCCAGGCGCTCACAAATCGCCTTCGAAACTGGTGGGGCGAGACTCCGTCGAGCCTTGATATTTCCGAAGAGACCTTGGCCCAGAAAAAGCCGGACAGATTCAAGAACACTCTGTCGTTCAATGAACTTTCCGCCTTTCACCATGCCTCGCAAAGTCAGGGCTCGACTGAGTCTCGCCCACCTCGTCTGACACTTTCACACATCGTGGTGGCGTTTGTCCGGGCGGGGATTACACTGGTCCCATGTCGTCTGCCGGGGATACCAGATCAAGCCGTTTTCCAACCCTGCCTGCCGGGGCAGGTGGCCCGGTGCAGTTCGACTGGCTGTTCCTCGACCTCAACAGTTACTTCGCCAGTGTGGAGCAGCAGGATCAACCGCGCCTGCGTGGCAAACCCGTGGCCGTGGTGCCGGTGGATACGGATTACACCTGTGCCATTGCCGCCAGTTATGAGGCCAAGAAATTCGGCATCAAGACCGGCACCGGCATCAAGGAGGCGCGCCTCAAATGCCCGCAACTGGTCTGCGTGCTGGCGGATCACCGCAAATACGCTGATTACCACCGCAACATCCTCACGGAGATCGAACGCCACATGCCGGTGGACAAGGTGGTTTCGGTGGATGAGGTCGCCTGCCGCCTCTACGGTGAATGGCGCACGCCGGAAGGAGCCGTGGCCCTGGCCGGACGCATCAAGGCGGGCATCCGCAAAAGCATCGGCGAATGCCTGACCAGCTCCATCGGCATCTCGACCAACCGTTTCCTCGCCAAGACCGCCAGCGACCTGATCAAGCCCGACGGGTTGGTGACGCTTCATCCATCGGAACTGCCCGCACGCATCGCCCATCTGGAATTGCATGACCTCTGCGGCATTGGCCCGAACATGGAGAAACGTCTCTGGCGTGCCGGCATTTACACCATCGGACAGCTCTGGGCCTGTGCTCCCAAGCAACTGCGCGCCATCTGGCACAGCGTGGGTGGCGAGCGTTTCTGGTATGCCCTGCGCGGCGTCGAGATTCCCGAGGAACCCACCACCCGCCGCACGGTGGGCCACAGCCATGTGCTCGCACCGGAAGAGCGTCCCGCAGAAATGGCGGGCGCCGTCCTGCGCCGCCTGCTGCTCAAGGCCGCCAGCCGCCTGCGCCGGTTGAACAGTCACGCCACGATGCTCGACATCGGATTGCGCGTGGAAAAAGGTCCGCGCATGGCGCGCGGCATGCGCCTGCCGCCCACGTGTGATGACTTCGCCCTGCTGGATGCCATGGTTGCACTCTGGCGCAGTGCGCTCGCGGAAAGCGGCCCGGTGCGATTCAAAAAGGTGAGCGTGACCCTGCATGGACTGGTGCCTGCGGAAGATTTGCGCCAGATGGAACTGTTCTCCGCCAATGCGCCCGCACCCATGCGGCGCGAGGAAGCCGAGGCTGCGGATGTCCGGCGTCAGCGCCGTGAGCGGTTGTCCGAGGCCATGGAAAAGCTGAACCTGAAATATGGCCGCGACTCCGTGACGCTGGGATTGATGCCCGGCACCGCGGTGAATTTCACAGGGGCCAAGGTCGCCTTCAATCGCGTGCCGGATGCGCGCGACTTCGAAGATCTGGCCGGGCGACAGGTTTCCAGCCAGTGGCAAAGACGCCGTCCTGCGCGTGCCGTCCCAAAGAAACATGAGCCAGCCGCCGGTGAATGATCATGGTCGTGGCACAGGCTGGGTGATCGTGCAGTTCACCCTGATGGTGGCCGGCCTGGCCTCAGCGCCTTTGTGGCGGGCGCAGTGGGAAAGCCGCGCATCCATGCTGGCAGGAGCGGTGTGCATCGCCCTGGCGGCGCTGACAGGGCTTTTGGGCGGGCGCGACCTTGGAGGCAACCGCACCGTGTTCCCACGTCCCAGGCAGGATGCAGAGCTTGTCACCACCGGCATTTATGCATACATGCGGCACCCGCTCTATGTGAGCGTCATCTGCATTGGCGTTGGCTGGGCCTTGTTGTGGCAAAGCTGGCCTGCGGTGATCATCGCCATTCTCCAGGTGCCATTCTTCGATGCGAAAGCGCGCCGGGAAGAACGCTGGCTGAACGAACGGTTTGCTGGCTACGCGGATTACAGCCGCCGGGTGAAACGCTTCATTCCCGGCATTTACTGAAAAGAAACAGCCGCTCCGGTTTCCCGGAGCGGCTGATGACTGCAATCCTACGTTGGGAGATGACTACTTCTTCGCGGCCTTGGCCTTGCGCTTTTCCTCGATCGCGGCCTGGGCGGCTGCCAGGCGTGCGACGGGCACGCGGAAGGGCGAACAGCTCACGTAGGTGAGGCCGATGCGGTGGCAGAACTTCACCGAGTC
>CAYQCZ010000287.1:5674-6063 GCA_964415955.1 uncultured Verrucomicrobiota bacterium
GCCCAGCTTGATGCCCGGACGGCTCTTGCTGCCCTTGGCGATGGCGATTTCCATGAGCTGACCGACGCCGGTCTGGTCGATCGTGGCGAAGGGGTTCTTCTTCATGATCTCGGCCTCCTGATACGCGCCAAGGAACGAGCCGGAGTCATCGCGGCTCATGCCCATGGTGGTCTGCGTGAGGTCGTTCGTGCCGAAGCTGAAGAACTCGGCGGTCTGCGCGATTTCATCAGCCGTCAACGCGCCACGTGGCACTTCGATCATCGTGCCAACGGAGTAGGTGAGCTTCACCTTCTTCTCGGCTTCGACCTGCTTTGCCGTCTCGTGAACGATGGCGACCTGGAGATCGAGCTCCTTCTTGAAACCGACAAGCGGGATCATGATCTCGGGCT
>CAYQCZ010000288.1:0-4034 GCA_964415955.1 uncultured Verrucomicrobiota bacterium
ACATGGCAGATGGCAAAAAGCTGCATGGACTCGCCTGCTCCATCGGTTATGTTCCACCTGACACATCGCGAACCAGCGCAGCGGCGCTCCATGGTTCTGCCGTGTCAAACGCGCATGAAATTCAGTTTCCAGATTCAATCAAGACCTCTGGCCGCAGCCATCCTCGCCGGCACCCAGATTCTGAGCTCACCTTCCGCGCAATCGGCCAGTGGCTCTGCGGGCAACGTCAGCTATTATCATCAGGTCCGGCCGATTTTTCAGGCACACTGCCAGGGCTGTCATCAACCTGCCAAGGCCAAGGGTGGTTACGTGATGACCGAATTCAAAAAGCTGATCGCAGGCGGCGACGCCGAGGGCAAAGCCGTTGTGTCCGGTCACATTGACAAGAGTTCGATCGTGCGGCTGATAACGCCGGTTGATGGCGAGGCCGAAATGCCCAAGGGCAAACCCGCACTCAATCCCGCCGACATCGCGTTGATCAAATCGTGGATCGCCCAGGGCGCGAAGGATGACACCCCGGCGGACGCGGAGAAACATTACGACATGAAAAACCCGCCGGTGTATGTGCATGCGCCTGTGGTGACGTCCATCGACCATTCGCCCGACGGCAGACTGCTGGCCGTGGCGGGTTATTATGAAGTGCTCCTCCACCGCGCGGACGGCTCCAAAATCGAGGCCCGCCTGGTAAGCAGTTCGGAGCGGATTCAATCGGTGGCATTTTCACCGGATGGCACATTGCTGGCCGTTGCGGGCGGTCTCCCCGGCCGGATGGGTGAATTGCAGGTCTGGGATGTGGCCGGACGAAAAATGATCAGCTCCGTCCAGACTTCCTACGACACCATCTACGGCGTGAGCTGGTCGCCCGACGGCAATCACATCGCCTTCGGCTGCGCCGACAACACCGTCCGCGCGGTCGAGGCCCGATCCGGAAAGGAGATTCTGAAAGTGGGCGCGCATAATGACTGGGTGCTGGCAACCGTGTTCTCGGCCAAAGGCGATCACCTCGTCTCCACCGGCAGGGACATGAGCACCAAGCTCACCGAGGTGGCCACGCAAAGGTTCGTCGATAACATCACTTCCATCACGCCCGGGGCATTGCGTGGCGGCGTGCATTCCCTGGCGCGGCACCCCGCGAAGGACGAGCTCTTGATCGGAGGTTCCGATGGCATGCCGCAGATTTACCGGATGGTCCGCCAGACGGAGCGCAAGATCGGTGACAATGCCAATCTCATCCGCAAGTTTCCGGTCATGGAGGGCCGCATCTATGCCGTGGATTACAGTCCGGATGGAAAACAGATTGTCGCCGCCAGCAGCCTGAACAGCCGCGGCCACATCAACATCTACTCGGCGGACTTTGACTCCACCATCCCCACCAACGTGGTTGAGGCCTTCAAAAAAGTCGTCTCCTCCCAGACACCGGCAGAGAAAGAAGCTGTGGAAAAATACTACACGTCCGATGTGAAGCTGCTGCATTCGGTCCAGATTCCCGCAGGCATGTTTGCCGTCAGTTTCAGCCCGGATGGCGGCACCATCGCCGCAGCAGGCGAGGACGGGATCATCCGTTTGATCGACGCCGCCAGCGGCAAGGTGGGCAGGGAGTTTGACTCGGTGCCCATCAAGAACCGTCTCGCCAGTCGCGATCGTCGCAAATCAGGTGCGAGCCTGCCGCCGCAAAACCCGAAGGAAAGCCACCAGGAGACGCTGCCCGAAGGGACCGCCGTGCTCTCGCTTTCAGCAGAACCGGCCGGCATCGAACTGGCCCGGCTCAATGATTACGCGCAGGTGATCCTCACCGCCCATCTGGACAATGGCGACCGGGCCGACGTCACCCGCATGGCGGAGGTCAAGGTTTCCGGACGCAGCGCCACGTGGGGTCCCGGCGGCATCGTCCAGGCTCAACGCAACGGCACCTCCAGGCTGCTGGTGAAGCTTGCGGGCAAATCACTGACGATTCCCGTCCGCGTGAGCGGCGTGAAGGACAGCTATGAGGCGGATTTCATCCGGGACGTGAATCCCGTCCTCTCCAAGCTCGGCTGCAATGCCGGCACGTGCCACGGTGCCAAGGAAGGCAAGAACGGCTTCAAACTTTCCCTGCGGGGTTACGATGCGGAGTTCGATGTGCGCGCCCTGGCCGATGACCTCTCCGCGCGACGTGTCAATTTCGCCAATCCCGATGACAGCGTCATGCTGCTCAAGGCCGTGGCCGCCGTGCCGCACGAGGGCGGCATGCGGACGCGGCCGGGCGAAAAGTATTACGAGATCATGCGCCAGTGGATCGCCGACGGCGCGAAGCTCAGGACGGATGCGCCGCGCGTCACCGGCATTGAAATCTTCCCCAAGAATCCGGTCGTGCAGGCGATTGGCTCGCGCCAGCAGGTGCGCGTCGTGGCCTCCTACAACGATGGGACACGCCGCGATGTCACCGCCGAGGCGTTCGTGGAAAGCGGCAACACGGATGTCGCCAAGGCCGAGGACGGCGGATTGATCATCACCCTGCGACGCGGCGAGGCGCCCATGCTGGCGCGTTACGAAGGCGCCTACGCCGCCACCACCGTGACGGTGATGGGCAACCGCAGCGGCTTCGCCTGGGAGCAGCCACCCACATGGAACAAGATCGATGAACACGTCGCCGCCAAGTGGCAGCGCATGAAGCTTCTTCCCTCCGGCCTTTGCACGGACGCGGAATTCATCCGCCGCGTGTATCTGGACCTAACGGGCCTGCCGCCCACTGCGGAACAGGTGAAGGCGTTCATCGAGGACACATCGGACACCCGCGCCAAGCGCGAGGCCGTCATCGACAAGTTGATCGGCAATCCCGACTACGTGGATCACTGGGCCAACAAGTGGGCGGACCTGCTCCAGGTGAACCGCAAGTTCCTCGGCGAGGAGGGGGCCAAGCTGTTCCGCGACTGGATACGCAGCGAGGTCGCCGCCAACACGCCCTACGACAAGTTTGTCGGCAAGATTCTCACCGCCTCGGGTTCCAACAAGGAGAACCCGGCCGCCTCGTATTTCAAGATCCTGCGCGATCCGGCGGAAACCATGGAAAACACCACGCATCTTTTCCTCGCCACGCGGTTCAACTGCAACAAGTGCCACGACCATCCCTTCGAACGCTGGACGCAGGACCAGTATTACCAGACGGCGGCGTTCTTCGCGCAGATCAGCCTCAAGCGCGATCCAGCGGGCGGCGACAAAAACATCGGCGGCACAGCGGTGGAGGGTGCGAAGCCGCTTTTTGAAATGGTCGAAGACGCCAGGCAGGGCGACATCAAGCATGACCGCACCGGCAAGGTGACAGAGCCGGAATTTCCCTACCCTGCGGCCTTTGAAGCGGCTCCTGACGCCACGCGCCGCGAAACACTCTCCGCATGGATTACGTCGCCGGACAACCGTTACTTCGCCTCCAGCTTTGCAAACCGCATGTGGGGCTATCTCACCGGCGTGGGCATCATCGAACCGCTGGACGACATCCGTGCGGGCAATCCACCCACCAATCCCGAACTGCTGAATTATCTCACTCAGGAATTCATCGCCCACAAATTCGACGTGCGTCATCTGGTGCGTCTCATCTGCACGTCACGCACCTACCAGCTGTCCTTCGTCCCGAACAAGTGGAACTTCGACGACACCATCAACTACTCCCACGCATTGCCACGCCGCCTGCCCGCCGAAGTGCTCTTTGACACCGTGTTTCGCGTAACAGGTTCGATGCCAGATTTCCCCGGCGTCCCCGCAGGGACACGCGCCGCGCAACTGCCGGACTCCGCCCTGGATGTCAGCAGCGGACTGCTGGCCAACCTTGGCCGTCCACCCCGCGAGAGCGCCTGTGAATGCGAACGCAGCAACGAAATCCGGCTCGGCTCGGTCATGTCCCTCCTCAGCGGCCCCACCATCTCCGCCGCCATCAACGACCCCAAAAACAAGCTCGCCGCACTCGTCGGCAGCCAGAAGGACGACCGCGCGCTCGTCAATGCGGTGTTCATGCAGGTGCTGAACCGCCCGGCCACGGACAAGGAAATCTCCACGGCCCT
>CAYQCZ010000288.1:4044-6061 GCA_964415955.1 uncultured Verrucomicrobiota bacterium
AACAGCACCGTGCACTGGTCGCCGAGCTTGCCGCCCGCGAGGAGTGGTGGAAGCCGGTTCTCGCTGCAAAGGAAAAGGAGCGCATGGAGGCGATCGGCGAGGCGAAGATGCAACTCGCCGCGTATGAAAAGGAGATCGCCCCTCGCGAAAAGAAGCTGGACGAGGAACAGCAGGCCAGAATCGCCAAGGCGGACGAAGCGTTGAAGAAGTATGAAACCACCATCCCTGCCAAATTCACCGCATGGCTGCAAAAGCCGGAACGTGGCACGGAATGGTCCGCCATCGACTTGAAGAGCATGAAAGGCGTCGCGCGCGCAAAGCTCGAAAAGCAGAAGGACAATTCCATCTACGTCAGTGGAACGAACCGCAGGGGCGCTTACACGGTGGTGGCAGAAACCAAACTCGACACCATCACCGGCGTGAAGATCGAGGCATTGACTGACAGCCGCCTGCCCAAGAACGGACCCGGCCGGGCCAGCGATGGCAATTTTGTCCTCACGGAATTCAAAGTGACCGCCGCCGCACTGGCCAAACCGAAGGACGCCAAACCAGTCACCCTGCAAAACGCCAAGGCCGATTTCAGCCAGGGCAATTACGATGTGAAGACCGCCATCGATGGCAACACGGCGGCGAGTGGCAACGGCTGGGCTGTGTTACCGCAGACCGGCCGCAACCACGAAGCCACCTTTGAGTTCAAGACCGCGCTCACCAACAAGGGTGGAAGCTTGCTGACCTTCACGCTCGACCACCAGTTCAACAGCAATGAACACTCACTGGGCAGGTTCCGCATCTCGGTGACCGATGCCAAACAGCCTTTGGACTTTGGCCTGCCGACGGAGATTGCAGACATTCTGGAGATCGCCGAAGACAAGCGCACGAATGATCAGAAGGCGCAGCTTGAGAAGCATTTCCGGTCCAAAGACGGCGAATTGAAGAAACTCGAAAATGCACTGGCCGAGGCGAAGAAACCGCGCGCGCCCGATCCCAAGCTGGTGGCCTTCAAAGATGCCCTCAAGCAGGCGGAGCTTCCGGTTCAAACAGATCCCAAGCTCGTCCAGCTTCGCGACGACGTGAAGGCCAGCGAGCAGCAACTGGCCAGCAAACGTCTGACCGCGACTCAGGACCTCGCCTGGGCGCTCATCAACAGCCCGGCGTTCCTCTTCAACCACTGACCATTTAAGTTGTATTCACATCCGGCAGAAAGTGCTTAGATCAACCAACGCTCAACCCAAGACAGACCTATGATTCGCATTCCCGGCGGCACCTGTTCCGACCTCTGTGATTCCAACATGAAGCTGACACGGCGCGACCTCCTGCGCGTGGGCGGCTCCAGCGTGCTCGGCCTTTCACTGGGATCGATGTTCCAGCTCAAGGCACTGGCCGGCGAAACTCCAAAGAAACCCGGCTCGGCACCCGGCTGGGGCAAGGCGAAAAGCGTCATCATGGTGTATCTCCAGGGCGGCCCAAGCCATCTGGACCTCTGGGATCCCAAGGAAAACGTGGCCGACAACATCCGCAGCGAGTTCAAGCCGATCTCCACAAAGATTCCCGGGATCAACTACACCGAAATCCTGCCGAATCTCGCCAAGGTCAACGACAAGTTCACCATGATCCGGTCGATGAGCTACACGCCCAACGGCCTGTTCAATCACACCGCCGCGATCTACCAGATCATGACCGGTTACACGACGGACAAGGTCAGCCCATCCGGCCAGCTCGAGCCGCCCAATGCGAAGGATTATCCGAACTTCGGCTCGAACATCATCCGTCTCAAGCCGCCCACCGAGCCGATGCTGCCGTTCGTCATGCTGCCGCGCCCGCTTCAGGAATCCAATGTCGTGGGCAAGGGCGGCACTGCGGGTTTCCTTGGCAAGGCATTCGATCCCTACACGCTCTATCCCGAGGGCGATGACATGGACATGAACAAGATGAGCCGCATCAAGACGGATGATCTCAAGCTTCCGCCTGATGTGTTCACAGTGCGTCTGGAACGCCGCGCCAAACTGCGTGATGCCAT
>CAYQCZ010000289.1:0-6019 GCA_964415955.1 uncultured Verrucomicrobiota bacterium
CGGGGATGAAATGGTCGCGCCGCCCTACAAGAACCTTTCGCCGGCATCCATCGACAAGCTGATTGCCACGGGATTCCTGCGCATGGCTCCGGATGGCACCGGAATCGGAGGCGTGGACCAGACCATCGCCCGCAACCAGGTGATGGCGGACACGATCAAGATCGTTTCGACCTCGCTGCTGGGACTGACGGTGGGCTGTGCGCAGTGCCACGATCACCGGCACGACCCCATTTCACAGGAGGATTACTACCGGATGCGCGCGGTGTTCGAGCCCGCGCTGGATTGGAAGAACTGGCGCGCACCCAACGCCCGTCTGATCTCGCTGATGACTGATGCTGAACGCGCCAAAGCCGCGGAGATTGAGAAGGAGGCGGCCAAGCTCGACGCCGCCCGCACCAGGAAACAACAGGAGTTCATCGATGAGATTCTGGAGGTGGAACTTTCCAAGCGGCCCGAGGCATTGCGCCCGTCCTTGCGTGATGCCTACAAGACTGAGGTGAAGAAACGCACACCGGAACAAATCAAGCTGCTGAAGGAACATCCCACCGTGGCGAATCTCAGTCCCGGCTCGCTGTATCTCTACAAACAGAAGATGGCGGACGAACTGAAAGCCATGGCGGATGAAGCCGCCAAAGTGCGGGCTACCAAGCCGGTGGAGGAATTCGTGGCCGCGCTGACCGAACCTGCCAATGCGAAGCTGCCGGTCACGTATCTGTTCAACCGTGGTGAACCCGACCAGCCCAAGCAGGCGTTGCTGCCGGGTGAACTCACCGTGCTGGAAGCAGTGCATCCGGTGCGTTTCGAGGAGAACAGCGCCGGGCTGCCCACCAGCGGACGGCGGCTGGCATTCGCCCGAAGCCTGACGGACGGAAAGCATCCGCTGACCGCCCGTGTGCTTGTGAACCGTGTGTGGATGCTGCATTTCGGTCGCGGCATTGTGGCCTCACCTGGAGACTTCGGATTGCACGGCGACCGGCCGTCCCATCCGGAGTTGCTCGACTGGCTTGCCGATGACTTCATGCGCCAGGGCTGGAGCCTGAAGAAATTGCACCGCTTGATCATGACCTCCACGGCCTACCGCCAGTCCTCGCAGCGCGAGCCGAAAAAAGATTCGATCGATCCGGACAACCGCCTGGTTGGAAGAATGAACATGCGCCGCCTGTCCGCGGAGACCTTGCGGGATGCGATGCTTGCCGTCAGCGGCACGTTGAACCCGGCCATGCGCGGCGAACCGGTGCCCATCATGGAGGATGAGTCGGGTCAGGTGGTGGTGGGCGTGGACACGACGGATTCCGCCGGGAGGCCCAGCGGGAAGTTCGTTTCGCTCAAGGGCGATGAATTCCGTCGCAGCCTCTATGTGCAGGTGCGCCGCAGCAAGCCGCTGGGCATGCTGGAGACGTTTGATGCGCCCGCGATGGAGCCCAACTGCGAGGCCCGCATCTCCAGCACCGTCGCACCGCAGTCACTTGCCCTCATGAACGGGGACTTCGCCGTGCGTCAGTCCATCGCGTTTGCCGACCGCCTTGTGAAAGATGCCGGAGAGGAGCCTCAGGCCCAGATCAAACGCGCCTGGATGCTGGCCCTTGGCAGGGAGCCTTCGCCCAAAGATCTGGCGGCAGCAGCGCAGTTTCTTTCCATACAGACCGAGCAGTTCAAGGCCGAGCCGCCGAAGCTGCCGCCACCTCCGGGAAGCAAGACATCACCGCAGATCGAACCCGCGCACCTCGCACTTGCCACCTATTGCCAGGCCTTGCTGGCCTCCAACCGGTTCCTCTATGTCAATTAGCCAGCAGGCAGCATCATGAATTCCTTTCTCCATCGCAGACAGTTCCTCGCCCGCAGCGGCTTCGGGGTTGGATCGGTGGCGCTGGCCTGGATGCTCGGCCGGGAGAAATTGTTGGGAGAATCGACACGACCGGAACTCGACCCCAAACACTTCGATCTGCTGCCCAAGCAGCCTCACTTCGAGTCGCGTGCGAAGGCGATGATCTCCATGTTCATGCAGGGCGGGCCGAGTCATATCGACCTGTTTGATCCCAAGCCCGAGTTGAACAGGCTCGATGGGCAGAAGTTTCCCGGCGAGGTGAAGTATGACAACGCCGCCCAGGCCAGCCCCAAGGTGTTTGGCTGCCCGTGGAAGTTTCAGAAGCACGGCCAGTGCGGCACGGACGTGAGCGAGTTGCTGCCGCACTTCGCAGGCATTGTGGACGACGTGTGCCTGATCCGCTCCATGCACACGGGCGTGAACAATCATGGCCAGTCCATCTTCGCGCTTCAGAACGGACGCATCCTTGGTGGCCGGCCCGTGCTGGGGAGCTGGCTCACCTATGCATTGGGAACCGAGTCACAGGATTTGCCTGCGTTCGTCGCGCTCACCGATCCACGTGGCCTGCCCGTGGAAGGTGTCCAAAACTGGTCGAATGGCTGGCTGCCATCATTGTTTCAAGGAACGGCCGTGCGCGCCCGCGAACCGCGCATCCTGAATCTCGACGCACCGGCGCATCTTCAGGGCAGGGCCCAGGAGGGTTTCCTCGAGATGCTGCGCTCCATCAACCGCGATCATCTTGCCGCTCATCCCGGTGAGCTGGATCTGGAGGCGCGCATTGCCAGCTACGAGCTTGCCGCGCGCATGCAACTGGCCGCCAGGGAGGCCCTCGATGTCAGTGGCGAATCCGAGGCGACCAGGAAGCTCTACGGGATCGACGACAAGGCCACGCAGGATTTTGGGACACGCTGCCTGATTGCACGCAGGCTCGTTGAACGAGGTGTGCGGTTCGTGCAGATTTACACCGGCAACCAAAGCTGGGACCACCACGGCAGCATCCGCACCTCTCTGCCCGCAGCGTGCAAGTATGTGGACAAGCCCGCCGCGGCGCTCGTCACCGATCTGAAATCACGCGGCTTGCTGGACTCGACTGTCGTGCACTGGGGCGGCGAAATGGGACGCCTGCCGGTGGTCCAGAACGACGCCGGCCCGGACAAGGTGGGTCGCGACCACAACACCTACGGTTTCAGCATGTGGGTGGCAGGTGGTGGTTTCAAAGGCGGCATAGCCTACGGCGAGACCGATGAGTTCGGGCATCGCGCGGTGAAGGATGTGGTGAACCACTTTGACTACCACGCCACGCTGCTTCACCTGTTCGGGCTGGACCACACCAAGGTCGTTTACAAGCGCAACGGCCTGGCGCAGTCGTTGACGGACGGCCAGGGTGGCCAGGTGGTCAAGGGCCTTCTGGCATAGATGGAGCGGGTGCCTATGCCATGCTGCGGTCGTCGGTCAGACCCCGACGCCGGGCGTCGTCATGGCACTGCTGCCATGGATGAAGGGCTCCAGCAAGCCACAGCGTTGTTTCCAGAAGCGTCTTTTCATGAAGACTGGTTGGGCGGATGTCTCCGGGTTCGCATTGAACTGGCGCGCTTGTTTGCCTAGCTTCGCCGCATGTTCAAACCGGCGGATTTGTTCGACCTCTCGCAAACAGCGCATGCGGCCCTGTTCGACGGCTGCGAGTTCGCGTGGGAGGCACTCAAGCGGCTCAAGGCGTTCGTCGAGGCAAATGCGGCTTCTCAATTGCTGAACACCTGTGACGGCAAGGCGTGGATCGGCGAGCAGGTGTTCATCGGCAAAGGCACCGTTGTGGAGGACGGCGTCATGATCAAGGGCCCGGCCATCATCGGCTCCGACTGCCAGATTCGTCACAACGCCTACATCCGCGAGCACGTGATCATCGGGGACGGCTGCGTGGTGGGGAACTCTTGCGAGATCAAGCACAGCGTGCTCTTCAACGGCTGCCAGGTGCCACATTTCAACTATGTGGGCGATTCCATCCTCGGCCACAAGTCGCACCTCGGTGCGGGCGTGAAGATTTCCAACGTGAAGCTCGACCACTCGAACGTGTTCATCGAGGTCGAAGGCCGGCCGCACGACACCGGCTTGCGGAAGTTTGGTGCACTGCTCGGCGACGGCGCGGAGATCGGCTGCAACGCGGTGTTGAACCCTGGCACGATCATCGGCCGGCACTCGTTGGTGTATCCGAACACCAACTGGCGCGGCATCCTCCCGGCGAACATGATCGTGAAGAACAAGGCGGAGCAGAAAGTGGTCGTCCGACGCGTGCGCGAAACTTGATCAATCCAACCGCCTCATGAGCGCTCAACCCAATGGATTGCTGACCTGGAACATGGCAGAAATTGCAGCAGCGTTGAAGATCGCCGAAGCCGATGTGCGCGAGTATTTCACCGATGGGCGTAGGGTGAGCTTTATTCTGGGGAGGAGGCTGGCTAAAGAGGTGATCAAAGGCACTTTGGCACCGAGCGAAGGAGCTGGTTTTGACCTCCTCGATCCGAGCGGACGCAAATGGGAAGTGCGCAGCATTACCCGCGGTGGAATCTATTTCTGCCCCAGCTACATGGTTGGATCAGGCCGCGTGTTTGATGAGCCCGGTTTTCTGGCAAAGCTCGGGGAGATCGAGGGCTACATCCTGTCTGATGTTGAGTCTTTTCCGAATGTTCCCTTCTGGATTCTTCCAAAGGCGACAGTGGAGTCCTGGTGGAAAGCCCGTCGGCTTGGAACAAGCACCAAAATTTCCCGCGCGACTGCTCTGAGCCTGCTAGGATCACTCTAATGTCCATCCCCGCGATCATCGTTCCAAAATCCAGCCGTCCCTCTCGCGGGGACGATGGCCGCACGCGTTGGTTGGTCCGCGAACTGGCCGCCTTCAATGCCTTCGGCACCCGAACGGAGCGGAGTTTTCTCGAGACAGCAGAAGGCAGCGTCGTTCCGGTATTCATCAACGAATTCTGGACGGCCAGGCAACGCGCCGCTTCCAGTCTTCACGAAATTTCCTACCGCGCCTGTTTCAAGCCACAGCTCCCAAGGTTCTTCATCGAACGACTCACGGTTCGCGAAGATGTGGTTCATGATCCTTTCATGGGCCGGGGCACGACTCCCCTGGAGGCGGCCCTGTTGGGGCGAATTCCCTGTGGATCGGACGCCAACCCCCTGAGTTACATGCTGGTGAGGCCGCGACTGAATCCTCCCTCCATTTCGCTGATTGAGGAACGCCTCAAGCAGATTGATTTTTCGCACACCTGCAAAACTCCCGAAACATTGCTGGCGTTTTATCATCCCGAAACGCTGAGGGAGATTTGCGCGCTGAAGCGCCACCTGACGAAGAGAAGAGCACACGGCACTCTCGACACTGTGGACGCTTGGATTTGGATGGTGGCACTCAACCGACTTACCGGACATTCACCCGGTTTTTTTTCCGTCTATACACTGCCACCCAATCAGGCTGTCTCAGTGGAATCGCAGCTCAAGATCAATCAAAAGCGCAATCAAACTCCGCCGCGTCGCAGCGTGCCCGATCTGATATTGCGAAAGAGCCGAAAACTTCAGGCAAGTCTCGATGACAGTGATCTCCAGAATCTCAGGCTGGCAGAGAGCGATTCCTGCTTTCTTACTGCGAGTGCAGACGCGACTCCTGAAATCCAGTCCAACTCCGTGGCTTTGGTAGTCACCTCCCCTCCATTTCTAGATGTGGTAAACTACGAGAAGGACAACTGGCTGAGAGCGTGGTTCGCCGACGTTGATCAATCGGAAGTTTCACTGTGGCAGATCAAGAACCTGACTGCTTGGGAAGAATGCATGACCCGGACCATGACGGAGATTCGGCGTGTTTTGAAAGCCGGGGGCTGGCTGGCGTTTGAAGTGGGTGAAGTTCGCAAAGGGGACGTGAAGCTGGAATCTTCGGTTGTTAAGTGTGGTTTGGCAGCTGGCCTCACACCGGTTCTGATCCTCATCAACCAGCAGGAGTTTACGAAGACCTCCAACTGTTGGGGCATTTCCAACCTGTTGAAGGGCACCAACACCAACCGGGTGATTCTCTTTCGCAAGGACAGTGACTTCTAGCTCCATTGGACCCTGCAGTTGCATGATTTCCCTCCTCTCCAACGAACCCGTCAGTGGCGATGACCTCGTCCTGCTGGTCGAGTCCATCTTTTCGCCTACGGGCTTGCTGTC
>CAYQCZ010000290.1:0-5980 GCA_964415955.1 uncultured Verrucomicrobiota bacterium
TTACCGTTGGTTGGAATCATGGACAGCTTGGGATCAATTCCTCCCGAAACTCAGAACGACGCTGGTTCACCCACAAAACAATTACCTTGATGACTTCGGCCCGGAATCGGCGCGTTGAAGGCCATTGAAAGCAGATCTCAGTTGTGCGGTTTCGCCTACAGACAAATACACCTCGTAGCTGTGTGTGAATCCTTGGGTGATCGCCATGCTTTTTACGGGTGCGACATACGAGCAACCGCTTCCCTTGGACCCGACTGAACCAGCGAAACGATAGAAGGTCATTTCCTTCACGCCCGGCACGAACACTCCAAGCCCCCAGTCCTTGTCATCCACGTAAGCCGCCCAGCTTTCATCCATGCGATCGTGCTCGTTCGGCCAGCCGGGAATGCGCCGTGTAAGCGCGGCTCCGGTCCACGGCTTGTCACCCCGGTAATACACGAGGTTGGTCAACGCAGCGTCCACGAACACCGCAGGCATTTCCTGATGTGCTGTCGGATGCGATGTCGCGCCTGTGTAAGTGAATTTGAATTTCACCCGTGCGATGCGCCCTTCAAGCGTGATCCACTGCTCCATGACGGCGTTGGTGATGTCCATGCCGCTGGCCCAGTGCCTGGGCGTCGTTCTTGAATAGAGATTGGTGCCCGTGTGGCGCAGTTCCAGAAGCTTCGACGGAGCGCCCTTCCAATCACCGCCTTGGACGGGGTTCCATCGCCACGGCTTCCCGTTCCAGTCGGAGCCGTCCTTCGCGCCATACCATGACTGCTGGATGAAACGGCCTTGATCGTAATGATTGAGCAGGTTGCGGCCCGTTTTGCTTTCAGCAAGATAACCGATGCATGCGCCTGAATTGGTCTTCACACCCAGGCGGAGATGGCCGTTGTCGAGGTAGAGCCAGCCGTCATCAGCCGCGGAAAACAGTGAAGGAACTGTGATCAGCACGAGCACGACCGGCAGCAGGCCGGTCAATTTCCGGCGGCAGGCACTGTAGATTCCACAGGAACGCATCATTTTCATCGGGCGGCGGCCATGTGGCGCGACTGGCGCTTCGGGCCGGAGGGCTTTGTCTGGTGTTTCGGAGTCGCCGGAGCTTCTGGCAGGTAATCGCGGATGCAAGGCGGACGGTCAGAATGTCCGGTGCGCTGGTAGTCGTTCCACAGCGCCGCCGCAACTTCATGGGGATTCCGGCTGAGGTTTTTCGTGAGATGCTCGAAAATGAACTCCAGCAACCGCACCAGCGCAATGCCGTGATGCCTGCCTGCCCGGGCATAAAGCCAGTCGCTGAACTCCAGAAACCTGTGAAAGGGCGAAGCGCCATCGCACCACAAGAGCGGGATTGTTTCAGTGAAATTGCCGCTGTTGGCGACCAGATCCCAATACCGCGCAAAGTGGCGCATGCGCTGCATGGCGTTGAAATCAACCAGCCGGGTTTGCAGGATTTCATACGGCGGATGCGGGCTGTAAATCATGCCCCATTCGGCATCATGCCGGATGATCGGCGTGCCGCGCAGTCGCTTGAGGATGCCCACCTGGACCTCCTGCGGCCCCAGTGCCAGCAGACGGTCAAAGCCCACGCCAAAGCTTTCGATGGATTCGCCAGGCAACCCGACGATCAGGTCGGCATGCACGTGCACTCCCGTTTCGCGGCGCAGCCAGCGCAAATTATCCTCCAACCGCTCGCAGTTCTGGCGGCGGCTGATCAATTTGCCGACTTCAGGATTGAACGTCTGGATGCCCACCTCGAATTGCAACGATCCAGCAGGAAACTTTGCAATCACCTCCCGCAACGGTTCCGGCAAACGATCTGGAACCATCTCGAAATGGACAAACAATCCGGGGCGCATCCGCTGAAGAAAGAATTCAAGGATGGCGCGGCTGGTTTGCAGGTTGAGATTGAAGGTGCGGTCCACAAACTTGAACTGGCGCATGCCGCGTTCCAGCAAGCGTTCCATGTCCGCCAGAAAGGGTTCCAGCGCGAAGGAACGCACGGGAACATCGAGGGAAGAGAGGCAGAATTCACAGGTGAACGGGCAACCACGCGACGCCTCGACATACACAATGCGATGCGCGATGTCGCGGTCATCGTAAAAGCCATACGGCGAGGCCAGGCTGTTCACATCCGGCAGTGCGGCGTGCATCACCTTCGGGAGTGGGTTGGATTTGTCGTCGGTGCAGCGATCCACCAGCTCGCGGCAGACTTCGGCGAATTTCAAATCCGCTTCACCTGTGATGACATGGTCCGCAAGGGCAACAATGGGCTGGGTCTCCGTTTCATGGCTCACTTCGGGTCCACCCAGAATGACCGTCATCGCAGGCCGCAGGCGCTTGAGCATGGCGACCACCTCCGTTGTTTCCCGCACGTTCCAGATGTAAACGCCGAATCCGACGATCGAAGCATCGCGCTCCAACAGCGCTGCCACGATGTCGATGGGGCGCTGGTTGATGTCGAATTCCACGATCTCCGAGCGGGATTGGAGCGGACCAAGATTGGCCATCAGGCAGCGCAACCCGAAGGCGGCGTGCGAGTAGCGGGCATTCAGCGTTGTGAGCACAATCTCGGCCATGCGCAGGCAATCTAACCAACGCCTTGTCAATTGGCGACGGTGTTCAATCTGCGTGGATTTTCATAACAACCGCAGGCTGGCAAAGACAACGCCGGTTGCTTACAACCGCCGCGACATGACGTCACCCAAGCGCTCAAAGCCGCCTGTTCTTGAAATCCACGACCTGCGCATCCAGCGGGGAAGGACGGTCATCCTGGAGGACATTCAATGGAGGGTGGATCGCGGTCAGCACTGGGTCATCCTGGGCGCGAACGGCTCGGGCAAGACATCGCTTCTCGCGGCATTGACGGGCTACCTCACACCGACAGATGGGGACATCCGGCTGCTCGGCCATCTCTATGGGGAGACCGACTGGCGGGAACTGCGCACGCACATCGGTCTGGTCAGCTCATCCATCCGCCAGATGATGGCGGACTCCGAGCCCGCGCTGGACACCGTGGCCAGCGGCAAATACGCGATGATCGACTTCTGGGGAGACCCGAAGAAGGCGGATCGTGTGGCCGCCAGACGCATTCTGCGTCAGATCGAGTGCGGTTATCTGGAGGATCGTCCGTGGGCCTACCTTTCGCAGGGTGAGCGGCAACGTGTGTTGATCGGACGGGCACTCATGGCGAAACCGAAACTGCTGATTCTGGACGAACCATGCGCGGGACTGGACCCTGCGGCGCGTGAGCATTTCCTTCATTTTCTGCAACGGCTCGGAAAGAAGCGCGGCGCGCCGTCGCTGGTGCTCGTCACGCATCATGTGGAGGAAATCATCCCCATGTTCACCCATGTGTTGCTTTTGAAGAACGGACGGACCTGCGGGGCGGGCGCAGCAGCCACGCTGCTCAACTCCAAAAACCTTTCCGAAGTGTTTGACTGTCATATGACACTGCGGCGCAGTGGTGGGCGTTTCAGCATGACGGTGTTCCCCAACCGCAGAGTGGTTCTCTGAAGGCGTGTTTCATGCCACCCATGTCAAGGCCGTCAGATCCCGGCTGGTGTGCCGTGTGGATCAGATGGAAGGACGGCGTTTTTTGGGGCGGATCAATCGCCGCCCTGGGTGGCGCTGACATCCGGAGAGCGTCCGTCCGCTTTGTCGGGGATCAGCAGCACCTTGTCCACGCGGTGACCGTCCATGTCTATGATCTCCACCAGGTAGCCGTTCAGGCGGAACGTCTCGCCCTCCTCCGGCATGCGCCCCAGGTGCTTCATCACGAAGCCCGCGAAGGTCTGGTAATCGCGATGGAAGGCCGGATGCAGCTTGAAATCGCTCACGGTGCGCTCGAACTCCTCCACATCCAGCATGCCGTCCACCAGCCATGAACCGTCGTCCCGCCGGACGGCCCGGGGCCGGGAACGATCCTCGATGGACGGCAGTTCGCCGATGATGGCCTCCATGATGTCGTGCAGGGACACCAGCCCCATGATGCCGCCGAATTCATCCGCCACCAGCGCCACGTGTTTGCCAGTCTGCTTGAACTTCTCCAGCAGCACGTTGGCGGGCATGACGGCAGGCACCACCAGAGGCGGCGTCATCAGGTCCCGCACCTGCACCGGAGCGCCGGCGGCGAGGTTGGCGTAAATGGACTTCACGCTGATCACCCCAAGCACGCGATCGCGGTTGCCCTCATAGACCGGGAATGTCGTGTGGCCGCTGACGACGATCTTGTGCCAGATGGCTTCGTGCGGGTCGTTCACGTTGATCCAGATGATCTTGGCGCGCGGCGTCATCAGGTCCCGTGCGGGCACGCGGTCCAGTTTCAGCACGCTTTCAACCATTTCCGACTCGGCAGGAAGGAACACTCCGGCACGCTGCCCCTCGCGGATCATCAGCTTGACCTCGTCCTCGCTTACCGAGGACTCCTCAGCGGGCTTGAATTGGAAGAGCTTGAAGAGCGCGTCCGTCGAAAAGCTCAGGAAGCTCACCGCCGGTCCGGCCATGATGGACAGTTTCCGCATCGTGCCCGCCATCGCCAGGGAGATGCCCTCCGGGTGGGCCAGTGCCAGCCGTTTGGGCACCAGTTCACCGATGACCAGGGAGAAATAGGTGATCGTCAGCACCACCACGCCCATGCCCAGCGCGTCGGCATACGGTGACAGTCCGTCCACACCCGCCAGCGAGGCGGAGATCTGCTTCGCCAGCGTCGCCCCGCCAAAGGCGCCTGCGAGGATGCCGACCAGCGTGATGCCCACCTGCACGGTGGAGAGGAAGCGGTTGGGCGCGTCGGCCAGTTCCAGCGCCACGGCCGCACGCGGGTTGCCTTCGTCGGCCAGCTTGCGCAGCCGCGCCTTGCGCGCCGAGACCAGCGCGATTTCCGTCATGGCGAACACGCCGTTGGCCACCAGCAGGGCGAGGATCACGGCCAGTTCGAAAACGATGTCAGTCATGGTGTGGGTAAATCGGTTGCTCGATGTCGTCAGGTGAGAGGAAGCCGCCGAAGGTTTTGCGCAACACGTTCCCGACCTCCGTCACACGCACGGGCCGCCCGACGATTGTTGTGATCAACCGTCGGAGCCCTTGAGACGGCCACCGTGGACGCTGGTCGCCGCCGGGCACACCCCTTCTTCAGCGCCTCGCGCGCACCCTCTGCATCAATCATGGATGGAACAGGAGCCATGCATTCGTGCAACATTGCGTGCGCATCATGGCTTGGCACATCCCGTCTGACAAATGATTGTGTCATGCATCCCTGTCAACGCGCGGCCCT
Source organism: uncultured Verrucomicrobiota bacterium (assembly GCA_964415955.1). Classification (GTDB taxonomy): domain Bacteria; phylum Verrucomicrobiota; class Verrucomicrobiia; order Limisphaerales; family CAYQCZ01; genus CAYQCZ01. The sequence continues at coordinate 5,255 of CAYQCZ010000290.1, forward strand.
GGTTCGTTTGCGCTGTATTCGCGTGACCGGGGCTGGCGACGCGGGTATGACACCGCGCATGAGCACCTCCAGCAAACGTTCTGCGCGCCGATCCGTCCAAGCCGGCTTTCAACCGGCCGTCGGGCGTTACAACGCCATGGATGTGGATGTGAGCCGCGCACTCGCCGTTCTCTCAAGCATCCCAGCATCCATCCACTGCTGGCAGGGGGACGATGTCGCCGGATTCGAGAGCATTGCCGGCGCACCGGGAGGCGGCCTTGCTGTGACAGGGAATCATCCAGGCAGGGCCCGCAATCCGGAGGAGCTTCGAGCTGATCTGGACATGGCCCTGTCACTCATCCCCGGCAGTCACCGCGTCAATCTGCATGCGATGTATGGCGAATTCGGGGGCAAGCGGGTGGATCGGGATGAGATTGAGCCTGCGCATTTCCGCAACTGGATTGCCTGGGCCAGAGACCGGGGACTTGGACTGGATTTCAACCCTACGTGCTTTGCGCATCCCAGGGCATCCGATGGTTTCACCCTGTCGCACCGTGACAAAGGCATCCGCACGTTCTGGATCGAGCACTGTCGTCGTTCACGCGAGATCGGCGCAGCCATGGGCAAGGCCCTCGGAACCCCGTGCGTGACCAATGTCTGGATTCCCGACGGGTTCAAGGACACACCCGCAGACCGCCAGGCGCCGCGCGAACGGGTACAGCTGCTGGCGCACGAAGTCGCGCGGGA
>CAYQCZ010000291.1:0-1391 GCA_964415955.1 uncultured Verrucomicrobiota bacterium
AAGCAAAGAAGCCGTGACATCGCCAGCCTTGACCACTGCAAGGCCCGCTCATCTGAGCGGCCAAAAGAATGGAATCAGAAGGGTTGCCAGCACCCAATACACGAGATTCAGCGGCAGTCCCACCTTGATGAAATCCCGGAAAAGGTATCCGCCCGCGCCATACACCAGCGTGTTGGTCTGGTAGCCGATGGGTGTGGAAAAATCCGCCGAGGCCGCTATGGCCACGGCGATGACAAACGGACGCGCATTCACATCCAGCCCCTCGGCGGCTCCAATCACGATCGGCGTCACCAGCACGGCCACGGCATTGTTGGACAGGAAGGCTGTCAGAACATTGGTGAAAAGATACACCGTCGCGAGGGCCACCATGGGCCGCCAATCCGGCCCCACCCATTGCAGGGCCTGAATCAGGCCGTTGGCGATCAGTTCCGCGCCCCTGGTCTTGTCCAGGGCCATGCCCAGCGACAGCATGCCGAAGATGAGGAAAAGTATCTTCCATTGGACGGACTTGTAGGCCTCCTCGCCCTCCAGGCATCCGGTCAGCACCACCACCAAGGCCGCCACCAGCGCCACCACGGCGATGGGCATGATTTCCAGCGCCGAAAGCGTGACCACAGACGCCACTGCGGCGATCGCGATGCCCATCTTCGACCGGCGATGTGTCACGTTGGGGACATCCACCAGCATGAGAAAGCTGCGGTCCTGCTGGACCTTGACCATGGCGGACTCGCTGCCCTGCAACAACAACGTGTCGCCAAATCGCAGCCGCACGTCCCCCAGGTTTTCGCGCAGATTCACCCCCTGCCTGTGCAGGGCGAGCACGAGCACGCCGTATTGCTGGCGGAAATTGATCTGCTTGAGCGTGCGCCCGATCAATTCCGAGTCAGGTCCGATCACGCATTCGGCGAAGGACGCCTTCTCCGTCCCGATCGTCTCCAGGCCCAGGTCATGGCCGGGAACAATTTCAACGCCGGCGAGATTGTTCATCTGCATGACCGATGACAGCACCGATGAAAGGCGCAAACGGTCACCGACTTGAAGCACCACTTCGTTGAGAGGCGTGGAAAGGGTTTCGATGCCGCGCGTGATGTCGAGTATCCGGGAATTGGGCAGTGACTTCAGCGGCGTGTCGGCAAGCTTCTTCCCCACCAGCGGCGATCCCTCGACAATCACCACTTCGGTCAGATACTGCCGGCTGGCCGTGCTCTGAAGCAGCGAGGCAAGGGTGTCCCTGTCCGGCAGAAGTTTGCGGCCTATGGTCAGCAAATAGGCAATGCCGACCACACCCAGGATCATTCCGAGCGGTGCCAGCTCAAACATGGAGATGGGCTTTTCGCCCAGCTCCTTTGCCGTCGAACTGACGAGAATGTTCGTGGAGGTGCCGATCAGCG
>CAYQCZ010000291.1:1416-3659 GCA_964415955.1 uncultured Verrucomicrobiota bacterium
CCCCCAAATATCGAGGCGTAGGACAGAGGAATCAGCAGCTTGGAGGGTTTGAGATCCCGGTGCGCCGCCAGTGTGATCATGATGGGCATGAAAACCACCACCACCGGCGTGTTGTTGATGAAGGCGGAAATCACCGCCACCACCGGAAGGGTGAACATCAGCAGGACCAGATCACTCTTGCCTCCAATCGCATTGAGTTTGCGGCCGATGATGTCGATGGCTCCGGTATGTTCCAGGGCGGCGCTGAGGACGAACATGCAGGCGACTGTGATCACCGCCTCGTTGCCAAACACTTCAAAGGCCTCCTGCGGGGAAAGAATGCCCGAGATCAGCAGGACACACATTGCTGTCAGGGCAATCTGGTCCACCGGGAATTTCTCCCACAACATCGCGGCGAAGGTCATGATGACCAGCGCAAACACCACTGCCGTTTCCAGCCCCATGGGTGTCACGTTGCCAAACCCAGCATGCTCCTGCCAGTAAATTTGCCTCGCAGCAGCCTGCACGATCAACACGCGGTGCAGGGCTGTCCTCAAAGGGGAAGTCTGCCATTCAGGATCGGCTCAATCCCTGCATGCTGGACATTTGACACCACCAATCTCACGCTGCGGCCATGAACTCCATTTCATCCTTCACCTCCTGCCCTGCCGTGAAACCTGCCCTTTTTTCCCGTTCCACTCCGGCAGGATGGCTTCTGCTGCTGTCACTATTGGTGCCGGAATTCCTGGTGGCGGAGCAGTTTGTGCTTTTTGATGTGACCTTCACCTATACCAAGGAGGACGCGGACAATTCCAAGCCGAGCAAGTCGCATTACTACGTGAGGGGCGACAAGCTCAATCCGGACCGTCCAGGGAACTGGGTTTCGCCCGTGGATTACCGCAATGGCACCGCGCATCTGCGGCTTGAGGTCATTGAGAAGCCGCCCGGCGGTGAACCGACCACATGGAGCGTTTGTTACATCCCGAACAAAGGGCAGGGCAATGGTTATGGATGCCTTGGCACCGGCGTTTACAAGGACAAGGGTGTGTATGAAAAAGACATACCAATGACCAGTTTCTGGCAGAACGACGGCATTGTATGGACGGAAGGGATCAAACAAATGGATCTGGTGATCAAGGACAACACTGGCGGCGGCGGCCATGCCCACAAGCGGACCGACCACGAGAAGTTTTTCCCCACCCGAATTCGGATGACACTGATACAGGTTTCAGCCGGCTCAACCTACGACCCCAAGCTTGTTCCCGGCCTCAAGCGCTGAAGTGCATGCCATCCCTGCCTTGGAATGTTTCTGACGGGATTTCTTTTTTTAAAAAAAATTGAAATGAACTGAAGCCAGCCTGCGTCATAATAACTGGTCGGTCTGGAAACAGACAGTCCAAGAAACCCGGGTGACGGGGCGTTTCTTCAGCGGGATTCCCCATCCCCCCTCCTTGGCGCCCGTCGCCCGGGTTGTTCGTTTATGATTTCGTTTTTCTTCCCGTCAGGATCGCTGGCACAAGCGTGATCAAGGCCAGCAATGAGAGGAAAAATCCACCTGCCGTCATCAGGCCAAAGTCCCTCAACGGCGGGAATGAGAATCGCAGGAAGGGCAGGAACACGACGGCCAGCACCAGTGTCGTCAGCACGATGGGCGGGCCCTTTATCTCAACCACCCTTCGCAAGGCGGCTCCCGGGTCAGGATTGGACCTCACGGCGCTCTTCCACTCGGTGATCCAATGCACGGCATCGTCCACTCCGATGCCCAGGACCAGGGCTGCGACCATGACCGTCACGGAATTCAACGACGTCCCAACGTGAGCTGCAACGGCCAGCACCATTCCCACGGCCAGCGCATTCACCAACAACGCCAGCAACCCGAGCCATGCCGACCGCCAGAGAAGCGACAACGTCAGCCAGATCGTGCCCATCGTGATCACGGCTGTGCCCAACTGTGCACGCAGGATGCGCCGGTCGGCTTCCATGATTGAATGGAGTCCGTCCCTGGCTGATACCACGACACCTTCCGGCATCAGTGTCTGTGCGCGGCTCAGGATGCGGTGAACGACCTCCAGATACTCGCCGGACGGCATGTCACGAGAACGGATCACCACATGCGCCCGGCGCAGGTCCTCGTCCACCAGTGCCGTCAGAAACGGGTATTCTCTTGCCTTCAAGGCTGTGACAAAGAGGTTCAACATCAACGGGGAGTCGGGAAGCTTGAGTGACCCCGGTTTCTCCTGCTCCCAAATCTGGTTCATCATCGC
>CAYQCZ010000291.1:3669-5949 GCA_964415955.1 uncultured Verrucomicrobiota bacterium
TAGACACCCGAAACACCCTCCTGGCCCGCAGCAAACGACGTTAATTCCTCCATTCGGCGCAACAAGGCGATGTCCACCACGCCGTTGGTCCGGCCCGTGTCCACCTCCAGTTGAACGATGTTGATGCCGCCATAGACATGGTTCATGGCTTCCAAAGCCTGTCGTGTGGGGCTGGCCCGGCCCAGGAACTCCACCACACGGATGTCGGTGCGGACGGACGGCACGGATGCCACCGCGAACAAGGCAGCCAGCAATCCTCCCGTCAACACCATGTTGCGTCGTCGATGGGCCCAGGCACCCAGGGGCTGCAGCCATTCTGCCGGCCACTGTGCCGCAACTGCTCCAGCCCCGCTCCGGCCGGTCGCCCCCTTCATCAGCACACTCAGCACGCCGAGTCCCGGACCATAGGTCCAGACAAACATCCAGACCGCCCCGGCCGCGCCCATCAGCCCGAATCGCCGCACCTCGGGCACATCGCAGGCTGCCAGGGAGGCAAGCCCCATCATCGTGGTCAGCGTTGCAAAGGCGCACGACTTGAACACCCGGACGGCAGTGCTGCCGATGATGGCGCTGGACGGACCCTCACCGGCATGTCCATGAAATCCGCATGCAATGTGGATCAGCAACGCAAGCTGCACGCCGGCCATCAACGGAAACAACATGGCCGTGTAGAGGGTGATCGCCACACCGCAGACCTGCATCCAGCCGGCAAAGCCGGCCAGTGCGGTGACCAGATTGACAGCGATTGCTGCAATCAACCTCCACGACCGGAACACACCCCACAGCACAACCGAGCATGCGATCAAAACGATGCAGGCAGTCACCCGCAGATCGTTCCGCAGTGTTCGATGCACCTCCTCCTCCACAAACGGCAGGGCAATGATCTGGAATCCGTAGCCCTCCGCCTCCATTCCGGCCAGCGTTCCCAGGACATCCTCCTTCAGCGCCCGTTTCGCCTCCTCCGTCTCCAGGCTTCGCTGAAAGGTGGCCGTGATCAAAAAATGGCGCCCATCCTCCGCCACCATCACGTTCCGCACCAGGGGATGCTCAAGACAGAACCTTCGGATGCGCCCGATTTCCTCCTGCGAAATCGATCCTTCCGGGACAAATCGCACCATGTCAAAAGACAGCCCCTTCCGCACAGGTTTCACGGAGTGTGTCAGGCTTTTCACATCCACAATGCCCGGCAGCATGGAGAGTTCGTCACAAAGCCGCCTGAGATCATCAAACCCGCGCTGCGAAAACAGGCCGTCGCCCTCCATGCTGATCACCACCACCGTGTCATGATGGAGAATGGCATTCACCTTCTCATAAGCCGCCAGATTGCGCTGGTCGCCTTCGAGCAGGATCCGTGCGTCCGGCCGGATTTCCATGCTGGCCATCCGGAGGAATAGCGGCGACGCGCACAAGGCCGTCAGCAGAAGCGCCAGGACGGGCCTTTGCAGGAAGGGATTGTTCCGGCAGAACTGGCTCATTCCGGTCTCGGAGCGGATGGGCCGAATATGCGGGAAATCATCTCCCCGGGAAGTCGCATGGGACGGCGCGTTTTCGCGGAAAGGACGACATGAACCGTATGGCCGCTGGCGAGGAGTTCCTTGTCCCGGCGCACTTCGCAGCGGGCCATGATGCGCGCCGCGTTGATCAACTCGAACCATCCGGTGATTTCCAGGGCGTCGTCGTATCCGCCAGGAGTGCGGTAATCACAATGAGCCTCGATCACGGGCAGGAGGATGCCCGCGGACTCCATCTCCTTGTAGGTCAGTCCGCACGCCCGCAGCACCTCATTGCGCACCCTCTCGAAGTAAACAAGGTAGTTGGCATAGTAAACCACGCCCATCTGGTCGGTGTCCGCATAAGGCACGCGATACCGGATGCTTGTCCGGGCGGTCGCACGGGAAGCGGGGTTGGTGTTCTGGCCCGGGGCTGAAGCAGCGTCACTCACCCGGAAAAACTAGGCGGGCGCGTTCACGGGCGGCAACGACAATCTGGCCTCGCTGCGGTTGCCGCCCGGTTTCCGGCCTGTTACACAACGCCATGCGCGTTCTTGGGATCATGTCCGGCACCAGCATGGACGGGGTGGATTACGCCCTGTGCGAGATCACCCGCCGCCGCTGTGAACTGCTGGATTTGTGGAGTGTTTCCTACCCGCCTGGAATGCGCCGCCGCATCCTGCAATGCGCCGCCAATGAGGCCCCCGGCCATGAACTGGCGCTGCTCCACCATGATCTGGGGCGCTTTTATGCCGCAAACGCCGTGCGCAGTCGCCGGGCTGGGCTGCCG